>CAKTVN010000156.1 GCA_934623545.1 uncultured Oscillospiraceae bacterium | reverse complement strand
GCGCCTCTTTTTTGCATACTTTTTTCTGGCAAGACAGAAAAAAGTATGCCCGCGGAGCGACAGTTACAGCGTCGCTGTAAAAAACGGCACTGCGGTGCCGTGCAAACGGAAGTAAAAGCCGCCTCCGGCGGCTTTTTTGAAAGGTTCATCATGATATTTACAAAGAAAAAAGAAACCCCGCGGCACATTGCCATCATCATGGACGGCAACGGACGCTGGGCGCAGAAGCGCGGACTTCCGCGCACCGCCGGGCACGCGGCGGGCAGCGAGACCTTTCGCCGCATCGCGACCTACTGCAAAAACATCGGGGTGCAATACCTGACGGTCTACGCCTTTTCCACCGAGAACTGGAAGCGTTCTTCGGACGAGGTCCACGCCATTATGGGGCTTTTTGAAAAGTATCTGCACGAAGCCATCGAGGAGATGGAGGCGGACCACATCCGGCTGAAAATTCTCGGCGAGCTTGGTCCCATCTCTCCGGAGCTGCGCGCCCTGATCGAGCGCACGGATGAAATTTCCACGCATTATCAGGGCTTTCAGGCGAACGTCTGCATCAATTACGGCGGACGCGACGAGATCGTCCACGCCGCGCGGCGCTTCGCCGCCGACTGCGCCGCCGGGCTCAAAAAGCCCGAGGAGCTGACCGAGGCGGACTTCTCGCACTATCTCTACACCGACGGCATTCCCGACCCGGAGCTCATCATCCGCCCGTCCGGGGAGTACCGCACATCGAATTTCCTGCTCTGGCAGTCTGCATACGCGGAGTATTATTTCACCGACGTGCTCTGGCCGGACTTCAACGAAAAAGAACTTGACCGTGCGATCGAGGCGTATCAGAAGCGCGACCGCCGGTTTGGAGGCGTGAAAAAATGAAGCAGAGACTTCTTGTCGCGGCGGTCGGCGTACCGCTGCTCATTCTGGTGCTGGTCTTTCTGCCGCCGGTCGCGACGGCGATCCTCGTCGCGGCGATCGCGGGCGCGGCGGCGTATGAGCTGCTGCACACCGCCGGGAAGAACATCCCGGTCACGGTCTATGTCCTGACCATCCTCGCGGCGGCGCTGACCGTGCTGTTTTGCGCGCGAAAGCCCTGGCCCGTGCCCTATTCTGCGCCGGACTACGCGCCGCATCTGTACGCCGCGTTCGCGTTTTTGTATGTGATGGCGCTCTTTTTCACCGCCGTCCGCACCCATGGAACGGAAAAAGCCATGCCCTTTGCCTCGGTCGCCATCTGTATCGTCGCGGCGTTCCTGTTCCCGGCGCTCTACGCCTTCATTGCGCTGCTGCGCAACGTTGGTCCGGCGTTCGTGCTGATGCCGTTCGTCGTCGCCTTCATCGGCGACAGCTTTTCCATGCTCGGCGGCATGGCACTCGGGCACAAAAAGTTCGCGCCGAACGTCAGCCCGAACAAGACCTGGGCGGGCTTTCTCGCAGGTCCCGTCGGCAGCGCGCTCGGCATGGTTCTGCTCTGTCTCGTGTATAAGCTCGCGTGGAGCATGACGCTCCCCGTCTGGTATTTCGCCCTCACGGGCGTGATCGCGAACGTCTTCGGTCAGCTCGGCGATCTTTCGACGAGCCTCATCAAGCGCGAAGCCGGCATCAAGGACTACAGCCATATTTTCCTGACGCATGGCGGCGTGCTCGACCGGTTTGACTCCATTCTTTTCATTGCGCCGGTCGTTTACGCGGCTGTGATGGGAATGGAGGCTGTGCTGTGACGGGTCGCATTTCCCTGCTCGGCTCGACCGGCTCGATCGGGCGTCAGACGCTCGACGTGGCGGACAAGCTGCATATCTCCGTCGCGGCGCTGGCTGCCTCGCGGAATGTGGAGCTGTTGGAGGCGCAGTGCCGGAAATACCGACCGGAGCTGGCTGTTTTATACGAAAAGGACGCGGCGGAGGAATTAAAACGCCGTCTTTCGGATAGTAATATTACGGTCCTGAGCGGCATGGAGGGTCTGCTTGCAGCCGCCGCGCTCGGCTCGGCAGACACGGTCGTGACCGCCGTCTCCGGCATGATCGGGCTGCGTCCCACGCTTGCCGCGATCGCGGCGCGCAAGCGCATCGCGCTTGCAAACAAGGAGACGCTTGTCTGCGCGGGCGAGCTTGTCATGCGTGAGGCGGCGCGCTGCGGCGCGCAGATCATCCCCGTCGACTCGGAGCATTCCGCGATCTTCCAGTGCCTGATGGGCTGTCAGGACCGCGGCGAGATCCGCCGTCTGATCTTGACCTGCTCCGGCGGTCCGTTCTTCGGACGGACGCGCGAGGAGCTCTCCGGCGTCACACGCGAGGACGCGCTCCGGCATCCGAACTGGAAGATGGGTCCCAAGATCACCGTCGACTGTGCAACGCTCATGAACAAGGGCTTGGAGCTCATTGAGGCAATGCGCCTGTACGCCCTGCCGCCCGAGAAGGTCACGGCGGTCATCCACCGGCAGTCCATCGTTCACTCGCTCGTCGAGTTCTGCGACGGCGCGATGCTTGCCCAGCTCGGCACGCCCGATATGCGCATCCCCATCGGGCTTGCGCTGACCTATCCTGCGCGCGCGGAAAATCCGGCGCAGCCGCTTGACCTTCTGACCTGCCCGCCGCTGAGCTTTCAGTCTCCGGACGAGTCGGTCTTCCGCTGCTTCCGCCTCGCAAAGCAGGCGGCGCGGCAGGGCGGGACTGCCTGTGCGGTCCTCAACGGCGCAAACGAAGCCGCCGTCGGGCTGTTTTTACAGGACCGGCTGGGCTTTCTCGCGATCGCGGACGCAGTCGAGACCGCGCTGAACGCCGTCCCGCAGCGCGCCTGTGCGGCGCTGGAGGATGCGCTGGATGCGGACCGTCAGGCAAGAGACATCGTTTTTTCAAGGTTTGGGTGATTTCATGTATATTCTCATCGCGATCCTCATTTTCGGTTTTCTGATCTTCATTCACGAGCTCGGTCATTTCCTGACCGCGAAGGCGTTGGACGTGCAGGTCAACGAGTTTTCCGTCTGCATGGGTCCTGCGCTGCTCAAAAAGCAGAGGGGCGAGACGCTCTACGCCCTGCGCTGCATCCCCATCGGCGGCTACTGCGCGATGGAGGGCGAGGATGAGGAATCTGAGAACCCGCGCGCCTTCACCTCAAAGCCGTGGTGGCGCAGACTCATCATTCTCGCGGCGGGCTCGTTTATGAACTTTCTGGCGGGGCTTCTGGTACTCGTCATCATCTATTCCTGCGTCGCCGGCTTCTCCACGCCGCGCATCAGCAGCTTTTATGACGGCTGCCCGTATCAGTCGGAGGATGGGCTTCAGGTGGGCGACGAGCTCTATAAGATCGACGGGCGGCGCGTGTTCATCTACTCCGACGTCGGGATGCTGCTCGGGCGCAATCAGACCGGCGTGTTTGATCTGACCGTGAAGCGGAACGGACAGCTCGTGGAGCTGAAGGACTTCGAAATGGTCCCGGTCGAATATGAGGTAAACGGCGTCAAGGAGACAAAATACGGCTTTTACTTCTCGCGGGAGGAGAAAACCGTCGGCGCAGTCCTCAAAAACGCATGGAACACGGCGATGGACTTCTCGCGCATCGTCTGGATGGGGCTGGAGGATCTGATCTCCGGCTTGGTCTCCGTCAAGGAGATGACCGGTCCGGTCGGCATCGTGTCGACCATCGTCCAGACCGGCGAAAGCTCCGCGACCGTCGCGGATGGGCTTCTGAACGTCGCGTATCTCGGCGCGTTCATCGCGGTCAATCTCGCCGTCATGAATATGCTGCCGCTTCCGGCGCTCGACGGCGGGCGCGTGTTCCTGCTGCTGGTCAACACGGTCTTTACCGCGATCACAAAGAAAAAAATTCCGTCCAAATACGAGGGCTATGTCCACGCCGCCGGTATGATCATCCTGCTGGCGCTCATGGCGCTCATCACCTTCAAGGATATCTGGACGCTGTTTCGGAAATAGAGGCGCAATTATGACAAAACAGATTCTCGTGGGCGGCGTCCCCATTGGCGGGGGCGCGCCCGTTTCCATCCAGTCCATGCTGAACACCCGCACGACCGATGTGGAGGGCTCGCTCCGGCAGCTGCGCGCGCTTGCCGCTGCCGGTTGCCAGATCGCGCGGCTCGCCGTCCCGGACATGGACGCCGCGAAGGGCTTCGCGGAGATCGCCTCCGCATCGCCCCTGCCGCTCGTCGCGGACATTCACTTTGACCACCGCCTTGCCATCGCCGCAGCCGAGGGCGGCGCGGCAAAGATCCGCATCAATCCCGGCAACATCGGCGGCGAGGCGCGTGTGCGCGAGGTCGTAGACATTTGTAAGGAAAAGCACATCCCCATCCGCATCGGCGTCAACGGCGGAAGTCTGGACAAAAGGCTTCTTGAAAAATACGGGCACCCGACGGCGGAGGCGCTGGTGGAAAGCGCATTTTCGCACATCGAGCTGCTGGAAAAGAACGGCTTTTATGACATCTGCGTCTCGATGAAGTCCAGCTCCGTGCCGCTGATGATGCGCGCGTATACGCTTTTTCACGCGCAGTCGGATTATCCGCTGCACGTCGGCGTGACCGAGACCGGGACCGAGTACATGGGGACGATCAAATCCGCGATGGGGATCGGCGGGCTTCTGTGCATGGGCATCGGCGATACCATCCGTGTGTCGCTGACCGCCGACCCGGTGCGTGAGGTCTACGCCGCCAAAGCCATCCTCAGGGCGGCGGG
>CAKTVN010000155.1 GCA_934623545.1 uncultured Oscillospiraceae bacterium | reverse complement strand
ATAATTCAAGCACTGCCAAAAACGTCGCCACAATCTCCGAGCGGCTCCGGCTGAAGCGAAACAGGCTCAGGAATTTCGACACGCCGCGCGAGATCAGCCCGCGTAAGATCTCCGCCGCCTTGACCGTCACGGGATACGGCTCCGCGCCGACGATGCCCTTAAAATTCGCAGCCGGGGGCGGCAGCAGCCGCGCCTCGCGCTCTTCGATGGCGGCGAGCGCCGCGAGCAGATCCTCTTTGTCGTGGCTGTAGCGGTAGGTGTTGTCGCGCTGAAGCGGCTCCGGTCCCTTGGTGAAAAGCCCGAGCCCGATCTCGTTGCGCCCGGCGAAAAATTCCGCCGCCGTCTGAATTTTGGCGTAGGCTTCCTTTCTCTGCCGCTGCTCGAGCGACTGGATGAGCAGCTCCATCTCGCTCATCGCCTCCTCCTGCTCGGCGGCAGAGAGGAGCATCTTCGTCTTGATGAGCATCAGGTGCGACGCCATCGCCGTAAACTCGCTTGCGATCTCAAGATCCATGCGCTTCATCTCGTCGAGATACGCCAGATACTGCTCGAGAATGGAGCTGATGCTCACATCCTGGATTTCTATTTTGTTTTTGCTGAGTAACAGGAAGATGACGTCCAGCGGTCCGTCGAAGTCCTCAAGACCTTCGGCTTTCGCGTGGACGACACCCTCCAGATGGTATACAGGCTCGTTCATGCAGCGCTCCTATGCGGAAAATTTCATAAGCAGGTCAAACGGCCACGTCCCGATGGCAAACAGCCCGTCGGTCAGCCCGTCGCGCAGCACGCCCAGCGGCGTGTCCAGCACTCCCGTCAGCAGCAGCGCCGCCAGCAGGAGCATTCCCCAGCGCTCATAGCGCATCAGCTTCCCATACCACTCGTCAGGAAGCAGCGCGAACAGCACCTTCGAGCCGTCCAGCGGCGGTATGGGGAAAAGATTGAACACTGCGAGACCTGCGCTGATCATCTCGAGATAATAGAAAAACAGCAGGAAATACCATGCGACCTCAGAGCCCTTGACCGCGTTCCAGTAGTAGCACGCGGAATAGCCGAGCACCGCCAGATATGCCAGCAGCACATTGGAGACCGGACCTGCCAGTGCGGTGATCGCCATGCCTGCTTTCGGTTTTTTGAAGTTGCGCATATTGACAGGGACCGGCTTTGCCCAGCCGAAATGGCAAACCGCCATCATCACAAGCCCCATCAGATCGACGTGCTTGAGCGGATTCAGACTCAGCCGCCCGGCGCGCTTTGCCGTCGGGTCTCCGAGCCAGTATGCCGTGAGACCGTGGCAGGTCTCGTGAAACGTGATGCAAAGAAGGGACGCCGCCACCAGGATCGCCGTCTGCCAAACGGCGTCAAACCGAAGCTGCTGCACCCACGCCAGAAACTTTTCCAAATCAGACCGTCCTTTATGCGCCGCATCGCGCAATGATTCTTATACTGATATTCAATTAAAAACTTTCATTCATGGAATGGAAGTTTTTAATATGAAGATCATTATGAGACGCAATTCCGTGATTTTATCAAAATCACGGAATCGGTTACGCCAAAGGCGGAACCTTTCTGATTAAAGAATTTAATCAGAAAATAGTATTAAGGCAACACCGCACAATTGCGTCTTCGCGCTTCGCCAATCTTTTCCACCAATCCTGCGGTTTGAAAAATGGGAAATACACAGAGTATTCCGTCATTTTTCAAACCTTGTCTTGACGAAAAAGCTTTCGCCGTCCACAGTCGATAATTTAAGCAGAGCTTCCCCTGACTTGGAGAAAAATCTCTCGCCGAATCTGCTTGCTGAATTGTGCGCTGTTGCCTTAAATTATAGCATACAAATCGCCGTTTGACAAGAAAAGTACATTCCGCGCCGAAAAAGTCTCCTTTCGCCTTGTCGGAGACCGCAGTCCATGATATAATGCCCAAACTGAATTACAGGGAGGTCGCGTCATGCGTCTGCTGTTTGAGATGGACAAAAAGGATTACTGCGCGGATGGACGCGTCCTTGTGCGCCCCTCCGCCCGTGCGCTGATCGTCCGCGGCGAAAAGGTCGCGATGGTCCACAGTCTGAAATACGACTACTATAAATTCCCCGGCGGCGGCATCGAAGCCGGGGAGGAGCCTGTCGCAGCGCTCCTTCGCGAGACCGCCGAGGAGGCGGGGCTGCACATCCGCCCGGAGACGGTCCGGGCATATGGCTATGTACATCGCATTCAGCGCTCTGATCATGCAGACGCAGATGTTTTCCTTCAGGACAATTTCTATTACCTCTGCGAGACGGAGCCCGCGCCCATCGCGCAGCGGCTCGACGACTATGAAGCCGACGAGGGCTTCACGCTCGAATGGGTCGCACCGCAGGATGCGATCCACGTCAACCGCAGCCGTGACCACGGACCGGCGGACCCGCTGATACTCGAGCGCGAAGCGCGCGTGCTGGAGCTTCTGATGCACGAAGGGCTTCTCCCCTGTCCGGACACGCCGTTTCTGGACATCGATGCGCTTTCCACGCGCTTTGCCGTGCGGCGGCTGTTTGCGCCGGATGCGGAGCTCGTCTGCGCGCTCGCGGAGAAAAACACGACCTATTATCGTTATCACAATTCCGCGCCTACAAGGGCAAGCTTCCTGGAGGGGCTTTCCGCCCTCCCGCCCGGAGCCGCCGCGACCGACAAATATTACCTCGGCTTCTTTGACGGAACGCGGCTGGTCGCCCTCTGCGATCTTGTGCTCGGTTATCCGAACCGGGACACGGCATTCATCGGGCTTTTCATGCTCGAACAGGCATATCAGGGAAAGGGCGTCGGCTCCGCGATCATTTCGAACTGCGCGGCATACCTGCGCCGGTGCGGCTTTGCGAGGCTGCGTCTCGCCGTCGATCATGGGAATCCGCAGAGCCTCGGCTTCTGGATGAAAAATGGCTTCGCGCAGACCGGAGAGGTCTATCCGAACGATTTTTCCGCGTATCTGCCGATGGAATGTCCATTGTAGTTCCGGCGGCGTTCTTTTTCCAAATTGCACAAACCTCGGAAGCAGGCTTGACTTTTTTTCAGCAAAGTGTTAAAATCCAAAAGAATGGTTGCGGCGGTACAGGCGCTCCTGTACCGCCGTGCTGTGCGATTTGAAAGGAAAGAGCTGACCTGAGCCGCGCACCCTCGCCCTGCGCGGCTTATTTCGAAGGTCCGGCATATGCCGCCCCGGTCAGACAGGTAAGAGGATGAAACATCAAAAAAACACAAAGAATTTTTCAACCCGCTGGGGCTTTATTCTGGCGTCTGTCGGCTCCGCCGTCGGCATGGCAAACGTATGGGGCTTCCCCAACAAGATGGGCAACAACGGCGGCAGCGCCTTTCTGCTGATCTATCTGCTGTTTGTCATAATTTTCAGCTATGTCGCGCTCCCTGCGGAGTTCGCGATGGGTCGCCGCGCGGCGACCGGCACCCTCGGCGCGTATAAAAGCGCGTGGGCGACCCGCGGGAAGACCGCGGAAAAGGTCGGCAGCGCGGTGGGCTGGCTGCCGCTGGCAGGCTCCATGTGCATCGCCATCGGCTACGCGATCATTGTCAGCTACGTGCTCAAGGCGCTGGTCGACTCCCTTGTCGGCACGCTGATGACCGCCGATACGGCGAGCTGGTTTGCGTCCTTCTCCGCAAAGCCCTATTCGGTCATCCCCTATCACGTGATCGTCGTCGTCGGGACGCTTTTGACGCTCCTGCTCGGCGCGCACAGCATCGAAAAGACGAACCGCGTCATGATGCCGGTCTTCTTTCTGATCTTCCTCGTGCTGGCGGTGCGGGTCCTCTTCCTGCCGGATGCCGCCTCGGGCTACCGATTCATGTTCATCCCGGACTGGCAGAAGCTGAAGGACCCGATGATCTGGATCTGGGCGATGGGTCAGGCATTTTTCTCCCTGTCCGTCACGGGCAGCGGCATGATCGTCTACGGCGCTTACCTCTCCAAGAAAGAGGACGTTGTCGGTGTCGCGCAAAATACGGCGCTCTTTGACACCATCGCCGCAGTCGTCGCCTCACTCGTTATCATCCCCGCCTGCTTCTCCTACGGTCTGGACGTCGGCGCGGGTCCGAGCCTGCTGTTTGTGACCCTCCCGACGATCTTGCAGGACATTCCGCTCGGGCGGCTGTTCGCCGTGATCCTCTACGTCGCCATGATCTTCGCCGGTGTCAGCTCGCTTCAGAATATGTTTGAGGCAGTCGCCGAGTCGCTTCAGTACCGCTTCCCGAAGCTCAAACGAGCGGTCGTGCTGGTCCTTCTGTGCGTGATCTGCCTCGGCTTCGGCATCGGCATGGAGACCATCGACAAATGGGGACCGTGGATGGACCTGGTGTCGATTTACATCATCCCCATCGGCGCGACGCTTGGCGCGGTCTCGTGGTTCTACGTCATGAAGAAGGACGAGCTGCTCGCCGCCGTCAACACCGGCAGCAAAAAGCAGCGCGGTGCATTCTGGTACAGCGTCGGGCGCTATGTTTACGTGCCGCTGGCGATCATTCTGTGCGGCGTGGCGCTGTTTATGCACGTTGCATTCTGAATCTCAAAAGCCCGCCGCAAGGCGGGCTTTTTCATGCCGCCCGAAGGGCGGCATTTTGTCACCCGAAGGGTGACACTCTATTTACGCCCGGAGGGCGCAAGCCGCGCCGCAGGCGCGAAAGCCCTGCGTCCGGAGGACGCAGGGCTTCGTCACCCGAAGGG
>CAKTVN010000154.1 GCA_934623545.1 uncultured Oscillospiraceae bacterium | reverse complement strand
GCCGCGCAAAGAAAAAGGGGCTGAAACGTCCCCGCGCCTTCGGCGCGGTCGGGCGGGCAGGGTCGTCCGCCCCTACAGCCGCAAAAGCCCCTGTGCCTTCGGCACAGATAAAGTGTCACCCCTTCGGGGTGACAAAATTCTGCCCCCTTCGGGGGCAAAAGGAGAACACCATGTCTCAGGTACACTTCCTTGACCTGTTTCTTGAATATGAGCCGCCGGAGGCGCTGCGCGAGGTCATCGCCGCGCTCGCGGTCGAGCACGCGGGCATTGACCGCGAGGCGCGCACGATCTCGCTCCGGCTCCGTTCGGAGCGCTATATCCCGCAGGATGCGCTCGAAACGGTCAGCCGGACACTGGAGGGGCGCTATGGGCTCAAGCGGCTCGAGCTTCTGGTCCAGTATCCGCCGGAGGCGATCGAGAGCTTTGACTACCGCGACCTTTACCGCGTCTTCGTGAAAGCCTACTCCCCGTCCGCTGCCATCCTCGCCGGCGCGCGCTATGCGCTGGAGGGCGACACGCTCACCATCCATCTGCGTGCAAACGGCAAAAAGGAGCTTCTTCCGCATACCGGCAAGGCGGAGCGTTTTCTCGAGGACTGCTTCGGCTTACATAAAAGCATTGAGATCGAAGCCCACAGCACCTTCGAGGGCAAGGAGCTCTTCGCCGAGACCGAGCGCATCCGCCGCGAGGCGATCAAAAATGCACCGCTCCTTGCCGCGCAGGTCGCGCAGGCGCAGAAGTCCGGCGGTGGAAAAACGCAGCAGCCGCAGCAGCCCGCGGGCGATCTCTTCTACGGCAAGCCGTTTCACGGCGAGAAGGTCCCCATCCGCGACCTCAATCTCGATATGTTCCGCGTCGTGGTGGAGGGCAAGGTCTTCGCCGTGCAGCACCGCGAGCTGAAAAAGCGCAACGCGTGGGTCATCTGCTTTGACGTGACCGACTATACCGGCTCCGTCCGCGTCAACCAGTTCATGGAGGCCGACAAGGCAAAGCCCATTCTGGAAAATGTACAGCCCGGAATGTGGGTGCGCATTCAGGGCAAGATGACCTTCGACCGCTATGACAACGAAATGGTCATGCAGCCGAACTCCATCCAGAGGCTGAAAAGCCCCAAGCGCGAGGACACCGCGCCGGAAAAGCGCGTCGAGCTGCATCTGCACACGACCATGTCCTCCATGGACGCGCTGACCGAGACCGCTGCCGCCGTCAAGCAGGCGGCGGCATGGGGGCACCGCGCCATCGCCATCACCGACCACGGCTGCGCGCAGTCGTTCCCGGATGCGATGAAGGCTGCCTCCAAGGCAAAGGTCGCCGGGACGGACGAAAACATCAAGATCCTCTACGGCTGCGAGGGCTACTACGTCAACGACGTCGACGACCGCATTGTCGTACACGGCGAGCTGGAGACGGACTTTGACGCAGAATACGTCGCCTTCGATCTGGAAACGACCGGTCTTTCCGCGCAGCACGACGTCATCATCGAGATCGGCGCCGCCATCATGAAGCGCGGCGAGGTGCTCGACACCTTCCAGACCTTTGTCGCGCCGCACCGGAAGCTCACGCCGAAGATCATCGATCTGACCGGCATCACGGACGAAATGCTCGTCGGCGCGCCGGACATTGAGGAAATCCTTCCGAAATTTTTGGAATTTGTGGGCAGACGCCCGCTCTGCGCGCACAACGCCGACTTTGACATCGGCTTCGTCACGGCAGCGTGTGAGCGGCTCGGCATTCCCTTCCAGCCCACCTCGCTCGATACGCTCATTCTGGCGCAGAATCTGCTGCCCGACCTTGGCAAGTACAAGCTCAACATCGTCGCGGACTTTTTGAGCCTGCCGGACTTCAACCACCATCGCGCCTCGGACGACGCCATCACCTGCGGCTATCTGCTCGCGCGCTTTTACACGATGCTCGAGGAGAAGGACATCCGCAGCATCCAGGCGATCAATCCCGCGATGCTTGCGCTGCGCAGCGGCGGCAAGATCATGGACCGCCGCGCCCGGCATATCATCGTCTTCGCGAAAAACTCCATCGGTCTGCGCAACCTCTACCGCCTCATTTCCTACGGCAATCTCAAGTATTTCAAGCGCTATCCCATCATGCCGAAATCCGAGCTGCTGCGCTGGCGAGAGGGGCTCATCATCGGCTCGGCGTGCGAGGCGGGCGAGCTGTTTCAGGCGGTCATCGCGCACAAGAGCCATGCAGAGCTCAAGCGCATCGCCGCATTCTATGATTTTCTGGAGATCCAGCCCCTCTGCAACAACTTCTTCATGCTGGAAAAGGGCATGGCGGAGAACGAGGAGGAGCTGCGGAGCTTCAACCGCACCATCGTCGAGCTGGGCGAGGCGCTTGGAAAGCCCGTCGTCGCCACAGGCGACGTGCACTTCCTCAACCCCGAGGACGAAATTTACCGCCATATCCTGATGGCGACGAAGCAGATGCCGGACGCAGACCGCTCGCTCCCGCTCTACTTCAAGACCACCGACGAAATGCTCAGCGAGTTTTCCTATCTCGGCGCGGAGAAGGCGCACGAGATCGTCGTGAAGAATCCCAACATGATCGTCGACTGGTGCGATACGCTGCGCCCGGTGCCGCACAATCTGTTCGCACCGAAAATCGAAAACTCGGTCGAGGATCTGAAGGCGCTCGTCTACGGCAAGATGCACCGCCTCTACGGCGAAACCCCGCCGGAGCTGGTTCAAAAGCGCGTCGACACCGAAATGCACGACATCATCTCCTGCCATTACGACGTCATCTATATGTCCGCGCAGAAGCTGGTCCAGAACTCGCTGGAGCACGGCTATCTGGTCGGCTCACGTGGCTCCGTCGGCTCGTCCATCGTGGCGTTCATGTCCGGCATCACCGAGGTCAATTCCTTCCCGCCGCACTACCGCTGCCCGAAGTGCCACTACACCACCTTCGAGGTCCCGGACGACTGCGCCTGCGGCGCGGACCTGCCCGACGCCACCTGTCCGCAGTGCGGCGAGCGGCTGGACAAAGACGGCTTCAACATCCCGTTTGAGACCTTCCTCGGCTTCGGCGGCGATAAGGTGCCGGATATCGACCTAAACTTCTCGGGCGAATATCAGGCGCGCGCGCACGCCTACTGCGTGGAGATGTTCGGAAAGACGCACGTTTTCCGCGCGGGCACCATCGGCACCGTCGCGGAGAAGACCGCCTACGGCTACGCGAAAAAATACCTCTCCGAGCGCAACATGACCGTCAGCAAGGCGGAGGAAAACCGCCTCGCGGCAGGTTGCGTCGGCATCAAGCGCACGACCGGACAGCACCCCGGCGGTCTGGTCGTCATCCCGCAGGAAAACGAGATCTGGGACTTCTGCCCCGTGCAGCACCCGGCAGACGACAAGGACTCGGAGTGGATCACGACGCATTTTGAATACCACTCGATGGAGGAAAACCTCCTGAAGCTGGATATGCTTGGGCACGATGACCCGACCATGATCCGGATGCTTGAGGACTTCACCGGCGTGGACGCACAGAAGATCCCGCTCGACGACAAGGACACCATGTCCATCTTCACCTCCAGCAAGGTGCTGGGCTTTGAGGACGATCCCATTCTCGGTCCGGTCGGCTCCTGCGCCATCCCGGAGTTCGGCACCAGCTTCACGCGCGGGATGCTTCAGGAGACGCAGCCAACGAAATTTGATACCCTCATCCGGTTGTCCGGCTTCTCACACGGCACCGACGTCTGGCTCGGCAACGCGCGCGACCTCATTCTTTCCAAAACTGCCACCGTCGGCGAGGCGATCGGCTGCCGCGACGACATTATGCTCTATCTGATCAAGTGCGGGATGCCGGAAAAGCGCTCGTTCAAGATCATGGAAGCGGTCCGAAAGGGGCGCGGTCTGCCGGACGGCGCGGAGGAGGAGATGAAAGCCGCAGGCGTGCCGGACTGGTACATCGGCTCGTGCAAGAAGATCAAATACCTCTTCCCAAAGGCGCACGCGACCGCCTACGTCATGATGGCGTTCCGCATCGCGTGGTTCAAGGTGCATGAGCCGCTCGCCTTCTACGCGGCGTACTTCTACCGCCGCAGCCAGAAGGACGGCTTCGATGCCTCCATGATGTGCCACGGCATCGAGACCGTCAAGGAAAAGCTCGCCGAAATCAAGGCGAAGGAGGACGCGACCGCCAAGGACGATGATCTGTTCACGACGCTGGAGGTCTGCTACGAGTTCTATCTGCGCGGCTTCTCCTTCGCGCCGATCGACCTGTACCGCTCGCACGCGACAAAGTTCCTCATCGAGGATGGGAAGCTTCTGCCGCCGTTCGTCGCGGTCTCCGGTCTCGGCGAGACCGCCGCGTGGGACATCATGGACGGACGCGAGGGTAAGACCTTCCTCTCCATTGAGGAGTTCTCCGCCGCCTGCCCGAAGGTCTCCAAGACGCACATTGAGGATCTGAAGGCGGCAGGCGCCTTCGGCGATCTGCCCGAAACGAGCCAGATCACGCTGTTTTAGGGTGTACCCTTTCAACTGGCAATGTGACCGGCAGCGAGGAGTTTTCGCGCTGAGCAGGACATTTTTTCGCAGGAATACCGGCGTATTTCAAGGAAAAATGACGCGGCACACCGCAAAAAGGTCCGCTGTCCGGGTGCGTTGGGAGTTGGAAAAATACCCCCTATGTAATACTCCTCCCTATCTCACGCGTGCTGCCACGCGCATAATTTGTGCGCTGTTGGCGCACAAATTCCACACTCGCATCACGTAGAG
>CAKTVN010000153.1 GCA_934623545.1 uncultured Oscillospiraceae bacterium | reverse complement strand
CGGGCGGACAGCACCCGCAAGGGGTGTGCCGCATCCGTAGCGCTCCGGCGCCCCTGACGGCTGCGCAAAGTCGTCCGCCCCTACGGACGCGAAAAAGCAGTGTCCTTCGGGCGCGAAAAGAGGTATCACCCCTCCGGGGTGATGAAAACCGCGGTCCTTCGGGCGCGGTAGCCCCTGTGCCTGCGGCACAGATAGAGTGTCACCCTTCGGGTGACAAACAGCCCGCCTTGCGGCGGGCTGTTGCATCGCGATCAGATGTACTGTTGTGTCACAACGTCAATGATGCCGCGCGTGGTGATGCGCAGCGTCGGGATGACCGGCAGCGCCATGAAGCTGAGCGTCATGAACGGGTCGATGCCGTGGTTGACGCCGAGCTTGTGCGCGGCGTCCTTTGCCGCCTCGAGCTTTTCGTTGACCTCGATCAGCGGAGAATCGCTCATGATACCGGCAAGCTCAAGGACCAGTTCGCTCTTGACCTCGCCGTTTTCCACCACGACGATGCCGCCGTGATTGTCGACGATGCGGTTGGCGGCAAACGCCATGTCCTGCGCGTTCGTGCCGACGACGATGATGTTGTGCGAGTCGTGCGAGATGCTCGTCGCGACCGCGCCGGACTTGAGCCCATAGCCCTGAATGTAGCCGAGACCGATGTGGTGCGTGTTCTTATGCCGCTCGACGACGGCGATCTTCAGAATGTCCTTCTCCGTGTCCACCTTGTCGGCGTAGCCGTTGTCGGTGGTGACGATCTCGCCGGGGACCATGCCGATGACGGCGCGCGGGCGCACATCGCAGAAATCCGCCTCCGTCAGGCGCGTGACATGGAAGGTGTCGTGCGCGCGCTGATCGAGATACTGCTCGATCTGCGGCTTGGGGAAGTCGCGCAGATCGCCGTGGTCATAGTACAGAACGCCCTTCTTAAAGACCATTTCGACGTTGAAATCCTTGAAATTGTCGATGATCGCGAAGTCCGCGAGATAGCCGGGCGCGATCGCGCCGCGGTTATTGAGCAGGAAGTAGCGCGAGGCGTGATGGCAGGCAGCCTTGACCGCGATGATGGGATCGACGCCGTATTTGTTGATCGCCTCGCGGCAGATATAATCGATGTGCCCCTTTTCCAGCAGGTCGCTCGGATGCTTATCGTCGGTGCAGAACATACACCGGTCGGCGTACTGCGGCGTGAGCAGCGGCGCAAGCGCCTCCAGATTGCGCGCGGCGGTGCCCTCGCGGATCATGATGAACTGCCCGCGGCGGAGCTTTGCCAGCGCATCCTCAATGTCGGAGCATTCGTGGTCGGAATAGACGCCGGCGGCGATGTAGGTATCCAGATCCTTGCCGCTCAGACCCGGCGCGTGCCCATCGATCTTCTTGTGGTGCGCCTGCGAGGCGACGATCTTCGAGACGACCTCGGCGTCGTTGTGGATGATGCCGTAGGCGTTCATCATCTCGGCAAGACCCTGTACGCGCGGATAGTCATAGAACGAGTCGATCGCCCGGTAGTCGAGATTCGCGCCGCTCTCGTCCATCGGCGTTGCCGGGACGCAGGAGGGCAGCATGAAGCGCACGTCGATCGGCAGTCCCTCGGTCGCCTGGAACATGTAGTCGATGCCGTCGGTGCCCATGACGTTCGTGATCTCGTGCGGGTCGGTGATGACCGTGGTCGTGCCGTGCGGCAGAACTGCCTTGGCAAATTCGCGCGGCGAGACCAGACTCGACTCCAGATGGATGTGCGCGTCGACGAAGCCGGGGCAGACGATCTTGCCGGTCATGTCCAGCTCCTGCTCGCCCTCATACTCGCCCATGCCGACGATCAGACCGTTCGCCACGGCGATGTCGCAGGTGCGCAGCTCGTTTGAGAACACGTTCACGTAGGTCGCGTTCTTGAGCACCAGATCCGCCTTTTCACGACCGGAAGCCGCCTCGATCACGCGCTGCTTCTTCAGCAGCTTTCTCTGGATCTTGCCGGCATAGCTTTCCATGGGTATTGCCATAATCGATCATCCTTTCTGTGCATTGCATTCAGTTGTGCTTTTAACTTATATTAGCAGAGATTATAGCACTGTTCACCATTTCTGTCCATGTTCAAATTTAACGAACTTAACCACAACTTTTCTCTGTTTTGCTATGCCGGATGACAAGCGTTCAAAAATGTGGTATGATAAATACGAAAGCGAGGCGTTTTTATGAAGCTGCTCATGCACATCTGCTGCGCGCCGTGCGCGAATATGCCCATCGACGCGCTGCGCGCCGATGGGATCGACCTGACCGGCTACTGGTATAATCCCAACATCCACCCCTTTACCGAATACCGCGCCCGGCGCAACTGCCTTCAGGAATACGCAAAGACCATCACGCTTCCGCTGCTGGTCCGCGACGATTACGGGCTGCGTCCGTTCGTGCGCGCCGTCGCGGAGGATATCGGCGGGCGCTGCGTCAAATGCTATGAGATGCGCCTTTATGAGGCGGCGCGCGCGGCAAAGGAGGGCGGCTTTGACGCCTTTACCTCGTCGCTGTTTATCAGCCCCTATCAGCAGCATGAGCTGATGCGCGACGTCGCCTACCGCGCGGCGGAGGAATACGGCGTAAGCTTCTATTATCAGGATTTCCGCCCCATGTTCCGCGACGGACAGGCGCGTGCGCGGGAGCTTGGCTTCTACATTCAAAAATACTGCGGCTGTATCTTTTCCGAGCAGGAGCGCTATCTCAAGCCCTCGCGCATCCTGCCCTGACGCATCCGGACCAATCAAAACTGCATTGCGGAGGTTTTATGATGGACATTCAAAAGGCAATCGAGAATCTGAAGCACAACGGCTTCACCGTGCGCTATTTCGAAACGGCGCAGGAGGCGGCGGATCACATGGTCTCCGCTCTGCACGGCAAGACTGTCGGCATCGGCGGCAGCAAAACGGTCGAGGCGCTCGGGCTGTATGACCGGCTCTGCGCCGAGAACACCGTCTACTGGCACTGGCGGCAGCCGGGAGAGCAGGCGCGCGCCTGCGCGGCAAACGCGCAGGTCTATCTGAGCTCGGCGAACGCCATCTCCGAAACGGGCGAGATCGTAAACATCGACGGCACCGGCAACCGCCTTGCCGCGACGATCTATGGGCATGAGACGCTGTACATCCTCGCGGGCGTCAACAAGCTCGCGCCGGACCTTCCCGCCGCGATCGACCGCGCACGGAACATTGCCGCACCGCTGAACGCGCGCAGGCTGGGTTGTAAGACGCCCTGCGTCCTGTCGGAGCCCATGCGCTGCCACGACTGCCGCAGCCCGGAGCGCATCTGCAACGGCTTTGCCGTTCTTGCCAGACCCATGGGCGGCATCGGCACGACCGAGGTCGTCCTCATCGGCGAGGCGCTCGGCTACTGAGACGCACGCGATCTTCAGCGAGATCCATATTTCAAATAAAGGAGTATTTGTCATGACCGTTGTGGAACGTTTTTTGAAGCTTGTATCCTATGAGACCACCTCGAACGAGGACTGTGAAAGCTGCCCCTCCACGCCGGGGCAGAAGTTGCTTGGCGCGGAGCTGGTGCGCCAGCTGCGGGAGATCGGCATTACCGACGCACACATGGACGAGCACGGCTATGTCTACGGCACCATCCCCGCGAACTGCGACCGGAAGCTGCCCGTTCTCGGGCTTATCGCCCACATGGACACCTCCCCCGACGCCTCCGGCAAGGATGTAAAGCCCCGCATCACGGAGCTTTATTCCGGCGGCAATATCATCCTGAACGAGGAGAAGGGCATCGTCCTCTCGCCGAAGGATTTTCCGTCCCTGAACGCGCACACCGGCAAGCACCTGATCGTCACCGACGGCACGACCCTGCTCGGTGCGGACGACAAGGCGGGCGTTGCGGAAATTCTCTCGGCGGCGGAGCTGCTGCTTTCCTCCAGCGTGCCGCACGGCGTCATCCGCATCGGCTTTACGCCCGACGAGGAGATCGGGCGCGGCGCGGACCTGTTCGATGTCAAGGGCTTCGGCGCGGACTACGCCTACACCGTCGACGGCGGCACGATCGGCGAGCTGGAATATGAGAACTTCAACGCCGCCTCCGCAAAGCTCGTCATCCACGGGCGCAGCGTCCATCCCGGCGACGCCAAGGGCAAGCTGATCAGCGCGATGCTCGTCGGTATGGAGTTTCAGTCCATGCTTCCCGCAGGCGAGACGCCCGCCCATACGGAGGGCTATGAAGGCTTCTATCACCTGACTGATTTTAGCGGCACGGTCGAGCAGGCGGCGCTCAGCTATATCATCCGCGACCACGACCGCGAAAAGTTCGAGCAGCGCAAAAAGCTCGTCGCGGAGCTGGCGGATACGCTCAACCGGAAGTACGGAAACGGCACGGTCGAGCTGACTGTGCGCGATAGCTACTATAACATGAAGGAAAAGCTCGCGGACTGTATGTTCCTCATCACGCACGCGGAGCAGGCGATGCGCGACACCGGCATCGAGCCGGTCATCGTCCCCATCCGCGGCGGCACCGACGGCGCGCGGCTGTCGTATGAGGGGCTTCCCTGCCCGAATCTCTGCACCGGCGGCGAGAATTACCACGGACGCTTCGAATATATCCCGGTCGAGGATATGGAGGCGATCGTGCGGATGCTGGCGCTGCTCTGCCAGAGCTTTGCGAAATAAAAGGGTCCCCCGAAAGGGGGACCTTTTGTCACCCCGCGAGGGGTGACACCTCATCTGTGCCGCAGGCACAGGGACGCGCCCGAAGGACGCGGGGCTTTTC
>CAKTVN010000152.1 GCA_934623545.1 uncultured Oscillospiraceae bacterium | reverse complement strand
CGTGTCAACCAATTCCACCATACCCGCATATATAAGCGACAGTGCATCCTGTCGCTATTTTGCTATCCTCTGATTTTGACTCGGTGAGGAAACCGAGGCGGAGCGTAACGCTTGATCCGCAGTTATAAAAACAGGCAAGCCTGCTTTTACCGAAGAATGTCCGCGGCGAGGATGGCGCAAAAACCTTTCATCAAGGTGACGACACCTAAATCCTGCGTGTCAACCAATTCCACCATACCCGCATATATGAGCGACAGCGCGTTCTGCCGCTATTTTGCTGCCCTCTGATTTTTACACGGCGAGGAAACCGAGATGGAACGTAACGCTTGATCCGCAGTTATAAAAAACGTGAAAACCCGTTTTTACCGAAGAATGTCCGCGGCGAGGAACGGCACAAAAACCTTTCACCAAGGTGACAGCACCTAAATCCATCGTGTCTGCCAATTCCACCACGGGCGCAGATATGAGCGGCAGAGAGGTCTGTCGCTATTTTGTTGTCCTCTGTTTTTACACGGCGAGGGGACCGAGGCGGAGCGTAACGCTTGACCCGCATCTATAAAAACAGGATGAACCTGCTTTTACCAAAGAATGAGCACGGCGAATGATGGAGCGAAAATCCTACACTGAGGTGACATCACCTAAATCCTCCGAGTCTACCATTTCCACCATACCCGCATATATGAGCGACAGCGCGTTCTGCCGCTATTTTGTGATCCTCTAATTTTTACACGGTGAGGAAACCGAGGCGGAGCGTAACGCTTGATCCGCAGGTATAAAAACAGGCAAGCCTGCTTTTACCGAAGAATGTCCGCGGCAAGGAACGGCTCAAAAAACATTCACCAAGGTGACATCACCTAAATCCATCGTGTCTGCCAATTCCACCACGGGCGCATATGTCTTTGCGGTGCAACATATCTGCGCGGCTATTTTATCACATCGCTTTTCGCCTTGTCAATCGACCCGTGCGCATTTTGCCGCGGATGCACGATCCCGCCGCGCGGAGGCTTCCGGGGCGGCGGGATCGTGCGTTTTTTTGGAAGAAGCGGGTCAGGAATGCACCGCCATGTATTCATAGACCGGGAGCAGCGCCTTGTAGCAGACCTCAAAGCGTTCCTTCACCGCGGCGTAGGCGCGGTGATGCTCGGCATTCGGCTCGACAACGGTGTTGATCTCGAGCATATCGTCGATGGCAGTGAAATCCTTGAAGATGCCGACGCCGACGCCGCCGGTGATCGCCGCGCCCATGGACGTCGCCTCGTCCAGAAGCGCCGGCACCTTGATGCGCACGCCATAGATATCTGCCATGATCTGCCGCCAGACCGGCCCCTTCGCGCCGCCGCCGATGAGCAGCAGCTCGTCGATCGGCTCGCTCTGACGCAGCACGTTCAGGATGATGTCAAGGTTCAGCGTCACACCCTCCAGCACCGCGCGGAACAGGTCGCAGCGCTCGTTTTCCATCTTGACGCCGAGCCACGCCGCCGTCGCGTCCGGGTTCCAGCGCGGCGCGCGCTCGCCCAGCAGATACGGCAGGAAGGTCACACCGCGGCTGCCGATCGGGCTTTTTTCCACCTCGGCGTTGATGAGATCATAGGGGCTGCACCCAAGGCGCCCTCCCTCGGCGCCTTCCCACTTTGCGACCTGCTGCTTGAGCCAGCTGTAGCTGCTTCCGGCAGACTGCATGGTGCCGGTCGGCGAATACATCCCCGGTACGATGTGCGCCCAGGTAAAGGTGCGCATTTCCTCGTCAAACAGCGGCTTTTCGCTCGTCGTTGCGATCCATGCGGAGGTGCCGATGCAGCTGAAGGTCCGCCCGGGGCGGACCGATCCCGCGCCGACGTTGGAGCACAGCCCATCGCCGCCGCCCATGACGACCGGCGTGCCCTCCTTCAGTCCGGTCTGCTCCGCCGCCCATTTGGTCACACCGCCGGCGATGAAGGTCGACGGAACGATCTGCGGCAGCTTGTCGCCGTCAATGCCGGAGGCTTTGACGATCTTTTCAGACCACGTCAGCGTGTTCAGATCAATGCAGCTGTTGGAGGTCGCGTCCGAGGGCTCGGTATAGAACTTTCCCGTCAGGCGCAGGACGATGAAGTCCTTCGCGTTGAGCGTTTTATAGGTCCTGGCGTAGATTTCCGGCTCGTTGTCGCGCACCCACATGAGTTTCTGAAGCCCATAGGACGCCGCGTTGCGGTGCCCGGCGATGTGATAGAAATCGCGAAGCGAGATCTGCTCCTCGATCTGCTGCGCCTGCTTCTGCGCGCGCTGGTCTGCCCAGATGATCGATGGACGCAGCGGGTTTCCGTCACGGTCCACGCACAGGCAGCCCATCATCTGGCCGGAGAAGGAAAGCGCGGCGATCTCTCCGGCGTCGATCTTTGCCTTGGCGATCAGATTGCGGCTCGTGACGCAGATCGCCTTCCACCAGTCCTCCGGGTCCTGCTCCGCCCAGTTGGCATTGAAGTAGTGGCAGCCGTAGGCAAAGGTCTCGCTCGTGACCATCTGTCCGTCCTCGCGGAAGAGCGTCGCCTTGTTGCCGGAGGTGCCGAGATCGTGCGCAATGATGTATTTCATAGTCTTCTCCTTACAATCCGAGGTCGCGGATCAGGTTGGCGGTCGCCATGCGTCCCATGTTGCGCGACGCGCCGGCTGTCGATGCGGCGCAGTGCGAGCCGATGACCACGTTGTCGAGCGTGAACCAGCGGGGATCCTTTGGCGGCTCCTCGCAGAAGGCGTCGATGCCCGCGCCGTAGATCGTGCCGTTTTCCAGCGCGTTCAGCAGATCGTCCTCATTGATGAGCCCGCCGCGGGCGGTGTTGATGAGGATGACGTTTGGCTTCATCATCGCCAGCTGCGGCTTTGAGATGAAGTTCTCCGTCTCCGGCAGCAGCGGCAGATGGACCGAGATGAAGTCGCTCCGGCGGAAAATTTCCTCCGGCGTCGCCTTGGTGATGTGGTGCGCGGCAGCGTAAGCGTCATCCCAGAAGACGTCGTATGCCAGAACCTCCATGTCAAAGCCCTGCGCGCGCTTGGCAACGTTCTTGCCGATGGCGCCGAGCCCCAGAATGCCGAGCGTCGCGTGTGAGACGTCGATGGTCGTGATCTTCTTCCAGCTTCCCATGCGGCACGTCCGGTCGATCAGCGGCACCTTTCTCGCGACGGCGAGCATCAGCGCCACGGCGTAGTCCGCGACCGCCTCGGAGTTTGCACCGACCGTGCGCGAGACCGCGATCCCGCGCGCCTTCGCCGCGTCCAGATCGATGTTGTCTACGCCGACGCCGTATTTGGCGATGGCGCGCAGCTTCGGCGCGCTCGCGATGACCTCTTCGTCGACCGGGTCGACGCCTACGATCAGCCCCTCGCAGTCTGCGAGCAGGCGCATCATGGTCTCCTTGTCCAGAATGCCGCCGGTCTCATTGCGGACGACCTCCAGCCCCTTTTCCTTCAGCATTTCAAATACTGCCGGATCTGTTTTGCCATAAGAACGCGGCGTTGTCAATACCTTCATATGCTATCCCTGTCCTTTCCTTCGCCCGATTATTTACTCTGGACCGCTTTTGCAAGCTCTGCGCATTTCCGCAGCCGCTCGCCGAGGATCTCCGTGTGGAACACATCCGCGATGACCTGCGTCCAGCCGTAGATGAAGTACATCCAGCCGTCGATGACGGTCACGCCGCGGCTTTCCGCCTGCGCCAGCGCCTGGTGCATGAACAGCCGCTCGCCGCGGTAGTTGAGCTCCCAGACCAGCGCGTCCTGCGGGAACAGCGCCCGGTCGGTCAGCGGAGAGCCTGGGCGGTCCTTGCCGAGACCGGTGGCGTTGATGACCAGCGTGCCGCGCCCCATCTTCTCCATCTCTGCGTCGTTCTGTCCGGGCTCCGGCGTGAGATAATATTCCGCCGGAATGGTGTTCGGATAGAACTTCTCGTTGATCTTCTCACATTCCTGAAGCCGCGGCAGGCTGCGGTTGGCGACGACGATCTTTGCCGGGTCGTTGCCCTTGCCGGAATTGCGCATATAGTACGAGCACATCGAAATGCAGCTTCCGCCCGCGCCCATGATGAATACGCCCGCCTCCGGGTGCTCCTTCCAGTAATTCGCGGGAACGAACTCCTCCATCGCCATGCCGCAGGTGATGGGGTCCTTCGCGTCACAGCAGAGCTTGCCGCCGTCCTTATAGATGGAGGACATCTCGCCGAACTGCTGCGCATAGGCGCCGATGACCTCAAAGAGGTCCTTCGCGGCGTTGTAGATGTCGATCTTGTGGGTCGTGACCAGCGCGCCCATCGACAGCGGGTCGTGCTTGATGAACTCCACGACCGCGCGGTAATCCTCGACCGGCGCGTGAACGGGCAGATCGATGCCCTTGATGACCGCATCGATGCCGAGCGCCTCCGCCCAGATCGGGAACGTCTTCATGATGGAGGACTGTGTGGTCGTGACGCCGATGAAATACATGGTCGGTCTGGTTGCCTTTTCCGGTAGCTGAATCATATGTATCTTCCTTTCTTCGATTCAAATCCTGATGGTTTGGTTCTCTCTCGCGGGGTGTTTTCTTAGGGCGTATCTGAAAATTCATGATGTGACCGGCAGCACGGGATTTTTGCGTTGGGCAAGACATTTTTTCGTAGGAATACTGACGTATTTCAAGAAAAAAATGACGCGGCACACTGCAAAAAGACCCGCTGTCCGGGTGCGTTGGGAGTTGGAAGAATACACCCTGGCTTCTTCCGCGCGGTGTGTTCCTT
>CAKTVN010000151.1 GCA_934623545.1 uncultured Oscillospiraceae bacterium | reverse complement strand
ACACGTGCGGCACGTAGTGTGTATTGTCTAATGTACATACCATCAGACAAAACAGATTCAAATTTTATTCCGCCGTGCGCGGCAGAGCTCTACGAGGTTATTTGGTGGGGACCTCCTCGCCGCCGCGCATGATCTGGCGGATGCCCTTCTCTGCCTTGCTGCGCGGAAGCATGATCTCATGCCCGCAGCCGGTGCAGCGCAGGCGGAAATCCGCGCCCGTGCGCAGCACCTCCCACCGGCACGCCCCGCAGGGGTGCGGCTTTTTCATGACCAGAATGTCCCTGAGCTGAACGTCCATCGTTCGCATCCTTTCTTTTGCGAAATCTTTTCTGCCCGATCGCGCGCACCGCGCATATCATGGCATATCTCGTGATGATAAGGGGTCTTTCTATGAATCTTTCTCTTCCGGAAGGGGTCGGCTTCTTTCCGCGCGCGTACACGCCCGAGGAGCTGCGCGAAGCCGCCGAACACGGCACGGTCCTTCAGGCGGTCGCCACTCTGTGCGACGAGCGGCACGATCTTTATGTGGACCTCGGCTGCCGCACCGGGCGCATCGCCCGGAAGGAGGCGGCGCTCGGCATTGCCGACGGCTCCGTGCGCGACATCGCCATTTTGTCGCGGGTCGGGAAGCCCGTGTGCTTCCGCGTGCTGTCCGCGCCGCCGGACGGCGAGCTCGTGCTCTCGCGGCGCGCCGCGCAGGAGCAGGCGCTCTCTGCGCTGCTTCTGCTGCCGCCCGGGACGGTGCTTCCTGCCGTCGTGACCAGCTGCGCCGGGTTCGGCGCATTCTGCGATATTGGCTGCGGCGTCCCGGCGCTGCTGGGGCTGGAGCGCATCTGCACCGCGCGTCTGCGGCACCCCGCCGAGCGTTTTACCGCCGGGCAGCGCATTTTTGCCGCCATTGAAAGCGTCGACCCGCTGCGCAGGCGTGTCTTTCTCACCCACCGCGAGCTGCTCGGCACATGGGAGGAGAACGCCGCGCTGTTTCGTCAGGGGCAGACCGTCACCGGCATCGTGCGCGGCGTACAGGACTACGGCGTCTTTGTCGAGCTCACGCCGAATCTCTCCGGTCTGGCAGACCGCTTCGAGGGCTTGCAGCCCGGAGACGCCGTTTCAGTTTACATAAAATCAATCCAGCCGGAGCGCGGCAAGATCAAGCTGAGCATTCTCCACCGCCTCGCCGCGCCGCAGCCGCCGAAGCCGCTGCGCTATTTCAAGACCTCCGGCAGCATTTCCGGCTGGCAGTACCGGGGCTGAAGCCTTCTTCTATTGCTGCTTTTTGATCTCGTCCCAATAGCGTTTTGCCGCCTGCTCGGTCTTATTTTCGCCGTAGGTATAGTATTTCCGGTCCTTCAGCTCGTCCGGGAGATACTGCTGCTTCACCCAGTGACCGGGGTAGCTGTGCGGATAGAGATAACCCTGCTCCCGCTCAAAGCCCGTGCCGTCGGCGTGGACGTTCTGAAGCTGCCGCGGGATGGGACCGGAGCGCCCAGCCTTGATGTCTGCCATCGCGGCGTTGATCGCCAGATATCCGGAATTGGACTTCGGCGCGGTCGCGAGCAGCACGACCGCGTCCGCCAGCGGCAGCCGCGCCTCCGGCAGCCCCAGCTGAAGCGCGCTGTCGACGCACGCCTTGACGATGGGGATCGCCTGCGGATACGCAAGCCCGATGTCCTCGCACGCGGAGCATAGGATGCGGCGGCACGCGGGCGGAAGATCCCCCGCCTCCAGAAAGCGCGCCAGATAATGGACGGCTGCGTCCGGGTCGGAGCCGCGGATGGACTTCATCAGCGCCGAAAGGCAATCGTAATGATCGTCGCCGTCCTTGTCATAGCGCATCGCCGTGCGCTGCGACAGCTGCCGCGCGTCCTCCATCGTCAGATATACCTTCCCATTTTCGACGCGCCCCGCGGAAAACAGCAGCTCCACCGCATTCATCGCCTTGCGGATATCGCCGCCGCAGGCGTATGCGATGTGCTCCCACACGCCGTCCTCTGCCGCGGCGGTCACGCCGTTCTGCTGCTCGAGATAGCGCACAGCGCGCGCGATCGCCTTCTGAACGCCCTCGGCGGAGATCGGCTTGAATTCAAACACGGAGCAGCGCGATAAGATCGCGTTGTAGATATAGAAATACGGGTTTTCGGTCGTCGAGGCGATCAGCGTGATCTTGCCGTTTTCGATGTATTCCAGCAGCGTCTGCTGCTGCTTTTTATTGAAGTACTGTATCTCATCGAGATACAGCAGCACGCCGTTCGGCGCGAGGAAGGTGTCGAGCTGCGCGTAGATCTCCTTGATGTCGTTTGACGATGCCGTCGTCGCGTTGAGCTTGCAGAGCTTCCTGCGCGTCTGCGCCGCGATCAGATTGGCAACTGTCGTCTTTCCCGTCCCGGAGGGACCGTAAAAGATCATATTCGGCACGTTTCCGGAGAGAATAATCCGGCGCAGCAGCCCGTTTTCCCCGAGAATATGCTCCTGTCCGCAGACCTCCTCCAGCGTCGTGGGTCTGAGCGCGTCTGCCAGCGGTTGATACATACGTCCGCCTCCCTTTGGTACGCACATGAATTGTATTTATTATACGAAATTTTGTGTGAAAATACAAGTCCGCGCTTTTCATTTACCATCTGTGATGCTATACTGGACAAAGATACAGCAACACCGCGCGATTCGGCAAGCGGATTCGGCGAAGCGCGCAGACGCATTTGCGCGGTGCTGCCATAAAAACAGGAGGCGCTTATGGAGACTCAAGAACGGCTGCGCGGCGTTGTGGAGGCGCTGAAGGCTGCCTATCCGGACCCGCGCTGCGCGCTGCAATATAAAAAGGATTATGAGCTGATGATCGCGGTGCGCCTTTCGGCGCAGTGTACCGACGAGCGCGTCAATAAGATCACCCCCGCGCTCTTTGAGCGCTATCCGACACTGGACAGCCTCGCCGAAGCGGATGTCGCCGAGGTCGAGGAATATGTCCGCTCCTGCGGCTTTTTCCACCACAAGGCGCGCGACATCGTGCTCGCCTGCCAGATGCTGCGAGATCAATTCGGAGGGCGCGTCCCCGACACGATGCAGGCGCTTCTGACGCTCCCGGGCGTCGGGCGCAAGACTGCCAATCTGCTCCTGGGTGACCTCTACGACGTGCCCAGCTCCGTCGTCTGCGACACGCACTGCATCCGCATCACGAACAAGCTCGGGCTTGCCGAGGGCAAGGAGCCGGAAAAGGTCGAGCAGCAGCTGCGCGCCATTCTGCCGCCGGAGGAATCGTCCGATTTCTGCCACCGCATCGTTCTGCACGGAAGAGCCGTCTGCACCGCGCGCAAGCCCGCGTGCGAGCGCTGTACGCTCCGCCCCTACTGCCGCGCCTACACCGGCGACTGACCATAACACAGGAGGAACACGCTATGCAAAGTCTCTGCAACGGTTGGGAATTTACCGAACGCTGGTCCGAGGAGTTCTGCGCAGGAATCGGCGAAGCCGTATCCGTGCGGCTTCCGCACACCGTGCGCGAGGCGCCGCTGCACGGCGCTTCGCCCGCGGACTATGAAATGCTCTGCGGCTACCGCCGCACGCTCTTCGTGCCGGGTGCGCTGCGCGGAAAGCGCCTGTTTCTGCAATTTGACGGCGCGGCGCACATTGCAACAGTTTATGTAAACCAAAAGGAGCTGGCAACGCACCGCTGCGGCTATACCGCCTTTCGCGTGGAGATCACCGACGCGGTCGACTACGACGCCGCCAATCGCATCGCCGTCCGGCTCGACTGCACGGAGAACGCCTCCGTCCCGCCGTTCGGTTTCGTGATCGACTATCTGACCTACGGCGGACTTTACCGCGAGGTCTGGCTCGACGTGCGCGGGCAGACATACCTCTCTGATCTCTTTCTCTCCACGCCGGAACTTACGCAGCTGCGCGCGGAAGCCTCGATCGAGGGGCACTATGCCGCGCTCCGCTTCCGCGTGCGCGACGCGGAGGGCGCATTGGTCGCGGAAGCCGTCAGCGCCTACCGCACCGCCCTGCTGGAGGTGCCGGAGGCAAAGCCCTGGTCGCCGGACAGTCCTGCGCTCTACACCTGTGAAGCCGCCGTGCTCGACGAAAACGGGCAGGTTCTGGACCGGAAAACCGATACCTTCGGCTTCCGCACCGCACAGGCGCGGGCAGACGGCATCTATCTCAACGGCACACGCCTGTTCCTGCGCGGACTCAACCGCCACCAGTGCTATCCCTACATCGGCTATGCCGCGCCGGAAGGCCTCCAGCGCGAGGACGCGCGCATTTTGAAGCGGGAGCTCGCCTGCAATGTCGTGCGTACCTCGCACTATCCGCAGAGCCAATATTTCATCGACGAGTGTGACCGCCTCGGTCTCACCGTCGTGACCGAGATCCCCGGCTGGCAGCACATCGGAGACACAGACTGGCAGCGTCAGGCGTGCGAAAACACGCGCGAGATGGTGCTGCAATACCGCAACCATCCGAGTATTCTGCTCTGGGGCGTGCGCATCAACGAAAGTCAGGACAACGACGACTTCTATACGCAGACCAACGCGATCGCCCGCGCGCTGGATCCCACCCGCCCCACCACCGGCGTGCGCTTTCTCGAAAAGAGCAGCCTTTTAGAGGATGTCTACGCCTTCAACGACTTCTCGCACAGCGGCAAAAACGCCGGCGTGCGCCCGAAGAGCGCCGTCACGCCGGACGTCAAAAAGCCGCTGCTCATCACCGAGCACAACGGACATATGTTCCCCACCAAGTCCTTTGACACC
>CAKTVN010000150.1 GCA_934623545.1 uncultured Oscillospiraceae bacterium | reverse complement strand
ATAGTTGGTGTTGATTGGAGTGAGGGTCCACCTGTTCCCATACCGAACACAGAAGTTAAGCTCACTTTCGCCGAAAATACTTGTCGGGTGACTGACCGGGAAAATAGGTAATGCCAACATGGAAAGCCAGTGTACGAAAGTACACTGGCTTTTCTTTTATTCTCCGTGAAACATCACAGCTTTTGCCACCGTCTATATAGGTGTGAGCTCACAAATGGAGGAAAGCGATGGAAGAGACGAAGCGGCTGCTCAGACAGATCGCGCGAAGGGACGAAGCGGCGCTGGAATGCGCGATCAGGCGGTACAGCGCCTATGTTTATACGGTCGTGCATAACCGCAGCAGAGGACTTTTGCCGTCTGAGGATGAGGAAGAGATCTGCTCTGACGTGTTTCTGGCGCTTTGGGACCATGCGGCGGAAATCTTCCCGCCTACGTTGAAAAGCTGGCTCGGCAGTGTCGCGCGCAACCGATGTGTTGACGCACTGCGCAAGCGGCAGCTGGCGGTTTCGCTGGATGAGTGCCTTTCAATCGACGCGGACGCTTCCTTCGGGGCGCTTTCGGACCTGGAGTGCAGCATTTATGTCCGGCAGGCACTGGAAAGCCTCAGCACGCAGGATCGCGAGCTTTTCTATCGCTTTTACGACCTCTGTCAAACGACAAACGAAATTGCCGCCGCCATGTCGCTCAATCCGGCGACCGTGCGTACACGGCTCAAACGTGGGCGAGAAGCGTTGCGGCGGCAGCTATGCTGCGGGAGGGATGAACGATGAACAATGTGAATCAGGATTGGATGCGCTTTGCGCCGGATGATCCGGTCGCGGTCGAAGAGCTTTCCTCTGCGCAGCAGGAAAGGATTCTGGAGCTTACCATGAAAAAGATTGCTGAAAGAAATTCTGGTGTAAAAAGACATGCACGCAGACCGATACGAATTGTGCTGATCGCTGCCTGCGCGGCGATCCTCCTGTGCGGCAGCGTTTTTGCGGCGCAGAAGCTCGGGCTGTTCGACCTTGCCGGACTGCTGGGTGTGAAGGAAGAGGTTGCCGTGGAGATCACGCAGCCTTGTGACGAGACGATGACGGGCGTTTACGATGGCGTTCGCTATTCGCTTGAGACGGTCCTGACCGATGGTCGCGCTGTCTACTCCGTCGTCCGCGCGGAGCCGGAGCAGGCGGGCACGGCGCTGCATGAGGTGTGGCTGAGCGCCATGCCGCCGTACAGCGGCAGCCAGCGGTGTGATGTGCTGGAAAAAACTCCGGAGTGCTGGCGCTATCTCGTCTGCTTTGTGACGAGCGGCGAGGAAATTCAGACCGGAGACGCGCTTCGCGTCACAGTCCACCCGGCGCAAGACAAGAGCGGCGAGCAGCTGTTTTCGCTGGCGCTCGCTCCCCAGCCGCCCAAGACGCTGCGCTGGCAGCTGAAGGACGGAAAGACGCTCAGCCTGACGGCGTTTTCACTCCGCGTGACGTCGCCCTATGACATGGCGGCAGATGATGCTCTGATCAAAGCGTCCGCGCCCAAGGACGAACTGCAATTCAACCGGCTGGTCGCGTCTCCGGAGACGGTGGAGCTGGAGTTCTCGGACGGGAGCACGCTTCAGATCGACCGTGACTTCTGGGACTGCGAGTCCGATTTGCAGCTCCCGGCGCAGACGGACGGCTTCTTCCTCAGCTCGATGACAGCGGACAGGACGCAGTTTTATCGCGTCGGCGTGTTTGCACAGATGATCGACCTGTCCGCGGTGGTGCGCGTGACGGTGGACGGCGAGACGTACTCCGTCGGCGAGGCGCAGCGATAATTGAACAAAAGCAGCTGATTCTGGCGTAGACTGTCAAAAAACCTCATAGAGCTCGCACCAATCAGTTCCCATTCGCGGCATAGCCGCTTCAGCGTGCGTTAAAAAGGCGCCGCTGGCGCCTTTTTAACGCTGCGGTGTCGCGCAGCCTTTTCAAACGCGATGGCAGCTCAGCCCCGGCGCAGAGTTTTCTGCGCCGGGCTCTTCACGTTTTATGACCGGCGCGGTCTCTTGTGCCCGCAAAGCGACTGGACACAATATTTTGTGTTTTGAAAAAATGGATATTTTCGGCGTAAAAAATTCTGAATTTCGTCCAAAAAAGAGTTGAAATTTCCGATGTTCTGTCATAGAATATGACTGTTCGATTTTTACCGGCATACGAACGCGAGGGCTGTATGGGAGGGATATTGTGCTGCACATCGTTTTGGTAGAACCGGAAATTCCGGCGAATACCGGCAACATCGCGCGCACCTGCGCCGCGACCGGCAGCATCCTGCACCTGATCAAGCCGCTGGGCTTTGACATCTCGGACAAGGCTGTCAAACGCGCCGGGCTTGATTACTGGCATCTGGTGGATGTACGCGTGTACGAAGATCTGGATGATTTTTTCGAGAAGAACCATCCGGAGCAGCTGCGCCTGTTCTCCACCAAAGCGCCGCGCAGCTATGCCGAGGCAGCTTATCCGGACGGCGTCTTTCTTTTCTTCGGAAAGGAGACAAAGGGTCTTCCGGAGGAGTTCCTCGCCGCGCACTATGACGACTGTGTCCGCATCCCCATCCGCGCGGAGGCGCGCAGTCTGAATCTGAGCAATTCGGTCGCCGTCGGCGTCTTTGAGGCGCTGCGGCAGCAGAACTTCCCCCATCTTCAGGAGCAGGGGAAAATGGTCCGTTGGTAAGCAATCTCTGTATCACGTCAGGAGGAAACACTATGAACTACAACAAAAAATCCGTAGAAGACATCGACGTCAGCGGGAAGCGCGTGCTCTGCCGCTGCGACTTTAACGTTCCGACCAAGGGCGGCGTCATCACCAGCGACAAGCGCATTGTCGCGGCGCTTCCGACGATCCAGTACCTTGTCAAGCATGGCGCGCGCGTCATCCTCTGCTCCCACATGGGCAAGCCCAAGAACGGACCCGACCCCGCCTTCTCGCTTCAGGTCGTCGCTGACCGCCTGTCCGAGCTGCTGGGTCAGCCTGTCAAGATGGCGAAGGACGTCGTCGGCGAAAGCGCGCAGTCCCTTGCTGCGTCCCTCAAGGACGGCGAGGTCATGCTGCTGGAGAACACCCGCTTTGAAAAGGGCGAGACCAAGAACGACCCCGAGCTTTCCAAGAAGCTCGCGTCCCTTGCCGATATCTTTGTAAACGACGCATTTGGCACCGCCCATCGTGCCCACGCCTCCACCGCCGGCGTCGCCGACTATCTGCCCGCCGTCTGCGGCTACCTGGTCCAGAAGGAAGTCAGCATCATGGGCAAGGCGCTGTCCGATCCGGAGCGCCCCTTCGTTGCCATTCTCGGCGGCGCGAAGGTCTCTGACAAGCTCAACGTCATCAACAACCTCCTCGAGAAGGTGGACACCCTTATCATCGGCGGCGGCATGGCGTACACCTTCGTCGCAGCCAAGGGCTACGGCATCGGCAAGTCCCTCTTCGACGCGGAGAAGGTCGACTACTGCAAGGACATGATGAAGAAGGCGGAGGAGAAGGGCGTCAAGCTGCTGCTCCCGGTCGACACCGTCGTGGCTGCCGGCTTCCCCGATCCCATCGACGCGCCGGTCGACGTCAAGACCGTTGACGTGACCGAGATCCCTGCCGACATGGAAGGTCTCGACATCGGCGAAAAGACCCGTGACCTGTTTGCCGACGCCGTCAAGAACGCAAAGACCGTTGTCTGGAACGGACCGATGGGCGTCTTTGAGAATCCGACGCTCGCGAAGGGCACCATCGCAGTCGCGCAGGCGCTCGCCGACAGCACCGCGACGACGATCGTCGGCGGCGGTGACTCTGCCGCAGCCTGCGAGCAGCTCGGCTTTGCGGACAAGATCACGCACATCTCCACCGGCGGCGGCGCTTCGCTGGAGTTCCTCGAGGGACTGGAGCTGCCGGGCATTGCCTGCCTTCAGGACAAATAATTTCGGTTGAAATTGCTGCGGAAGCGCCGCGTCCGGCGCTTCCGGGTGCGATCAAACGGGAAATCAAGCGCTTTGACGCTTTTTCTGAAATACCATCATAGACAAATTTAGGAGTAGATCACCATGAACAGAAAGTATCGCAAAACCGTTATTGCCGGTAACTGGAAGATGAACAAGACGCCCTCCGAGACCAAGGCGTTTATGAACGAGTTCAAGACCATCATGCCGAAGGGTCGCTGGTGCGACGTCGCCCTGTGCGTCCCCGCAGTCTGCATCCCCGCCGCCGTCCGCGCCATGCGTGAGACCCGCGTCGGCATCGGCGCAGAGAACTGCAACGCGAACGCCTCCGGCGCTTACACCGGCGAGATCGCGGCAAATATGCTGGTTGACGCCGGCTGCAAGTACGTCATCCTCGGTCATTCCGAGCGCCGCGCGATGGGCGAGACGGACAAGGACGTCAACGCCAAGGTCCTGACCGCGCTGGAAAACGGTCTGGTCCCCATCATGTGCGTCGGCGAGACGCTCGAGCAGCGCGAGACCGGCATCACCACCGAGTGGATCACCATGCAGATCAAGGCTGGTCTGAACGGCGTTGCCGAGGACAAGATCCGCAAGATGATCATCGCCTATGAGCCCATCTGGGCGATCGGCACCGGCAAGACCGCGACGCCGGAGCAGGCGGAAGAGGTCTGCGAGAGCATTCGCACGGTCATCCGCAAAATGTACGGCGCAAAGATCGCCCGCGCGATCTCCATCCTGTACGGCGGCTCCATGAACGACAAGAACGCTTACGATCTGCTGGCACAGCCGGACATCGACGGCGGTC
>CAKTVN010000149.1 GCA_934623545.1 uncultured Oscillospiraceae bacterium | reverse complement strand
CACCGGACCTACCGGCGCAGCGGGCGCGACAGGCGCGACCGGACCCACCGGACCCACCGGCGCAGCGGGCGCGACAGGCGCGACAGGACCCACCGGACCCACCGGAGCAACCGGCGAGACAGGCGCGACCGGACCTACCGGACCCACCGGACTCACCGGACCCACCGGACCCACCGGACCCACCGGACCGACTGGACCTACTGGTCCGACCGGAACAGTCACGCCCGCAGAAGCCGTCACTGATCTTGAGACCACCGCAACGCTTGCGACGGTGATCACCAGCTTCAACGAGCTGCTCGGCTCGCTGCGCGAGGCGGGGCTGCTCTCTTCCTAAGAAACGACCGCCGGCGCCCTTCTGGACGCCGGCACGACTGACGAATAAAGGAGGATGCAGTCCATGTCCCGTATCTATGTCTACGCGATCTGCAAAAACGAATCCAAATTTGCCGCCCGCTGGGCTGCGTCCATGTCTGAGGCAGACGGCATCTACGTACTCGACACCGGCTCGACCGACGGCACGCCGGAGCTTCTGCGCGCACAGGGTGTCCATGTGCAGCAGACGGTCATCGCGCCCTGGCGCTTTGACACGGCGCGTAACCGCTCGCTGTCGTTTGTGCCGGAGGATGCCGACCTGTGCGTCTGCACCGATCTGGACGAGTGCTTTCAGTCGGGCTGGCGGCAGGCAATGGAGCAGGCACTCGCGTCCGGGGCAAAGCAGCTGCGCTACCGCTACACCTGGAGCTTTCTTCCCGATGGGCGCGAGGGCTGCGTGTTCTGGATCGAAAAGGCGCACGCGCGCTTCGGCTTTCGCTGGGTGCATCCGGTCCACGAGGTGCTGGAATACGAGGATGGCGTCTGCGTCTGCGCGGACGCGCCCGGCGTGCAGCTGGACCATCATCCGGATCCGGAAAAATCGCGTGCGCAGTATCTTCCGCTGCTGGAGCTCGCCGTCCGTGAGCATCCGGAGGACGACCGGAATCTGCACTACCTCGGCAGAGAGTATCTCTATCATGGGCTTTGGAGCGAGTGCGAGCAGACGCTCCTACGCCATCTCGCGCTTCCGTCGGCACGCTGGCGCGACGAGCGCTGCGCGTCGATGCGCTATCTTTCCCGCGCTGCGGCGCAGCTCGGAAAGCCCCGCGAGGCTGGCGAGTGGCTCCTGCGCGCCTGCGCGGAGGCTCCGTGGCTGCGGGAACCGTGGCTGGAAGCCTCCATGCTCGCCGCTGCGCGCGGCGAATGGAGCGGAAGCCTCTTCTTCGCGCAGAGGGCGCTTACGATCACTGCCCGAAGCCGCAGCTATATCAACGAGCCGGAGAGCTGGGGCGCGCGCCCCTATGATCTGGCGGCGCTCGCCGCCTACCGGCTGGGGCTGTATGACGACGCGCTGCGTTATGGGCGCGAGGCTGTCGCGCTGGAGCCGCAGGAGCCGAGATTGCAGGAGAATCTGCGCTTTTATGAAAAAGCGTGTGAAAAATGACCTTGTCCCCCGAAAGGGGGACATTTTTGCCACTCTGGAGGGATAACGCCCTATCCGCGCCGGGGCGCGGCGTAACGGCGTCCGGAGGACGCAGGAGGCTTTTTCGAAGGCAGCGGAGGCACAGCTACCTCCGTATAGTTTGATCGTTCCAACAGGCTGCGGCAGGAGAAGCTTCACAGCCCGCATCAAAGGAACGCGCGGCGCAGCGCGAAATGCCGCCTTCGGCGCAGTGTTATCCGTTCGTAAAATGATAGGAATGCCCGGGGTCATACGCCATCTGGTTGCTGGCGGAGATGAAGTCCATGAAGCGGCTGGCGGCGGGGGTCGGCGTGACGCTGCGGAGCGTACACATTACGACGGCGCGCGGCGGGATGGTAAAGTCTGTTTTAAGCGGCAGGATGACGCCGCGCCCGAGCCCGGAGCGGGAAAACTCCTCTGTCACGCACGCAACGCCGAGCCCGATGCGGGCAAGCGAGACGAGCAGATTGTGCGAGCCGAGCTCGATCTCGGGCTGGATCGCAACGCCATGCGACTGAAAAAACCGCTCGACATAGAGCCGGGAGCTTGCCTTGCGCTCGAGCAGGATGAGCGGGAACTGCGCGATCTGCTGCATGGTGTAGGGACGGTCAAAATCGCAGTCGTAATCCGGCGCGGCGACGAAAATGGTGTGCGTATCGACGCAGTGCCGGACGCAGTAGACCTCTGCATCCTGCTCTTCACTGGCGAAGGCGATGTCGACCTGCCCGGCGTGCAGATAGTCCAGGACCATCTTGCTTGTGCCGTTGAGAATGCGGATGCGGATATCCGGATACGCCTTGTGAAATGCCTCCAGCCGCGAGAGAAGATATGTTTTCGTGACGGTGTCGCTGGCGCCGATGATGAGCTCGCCGGTCAGAAGCTGGCGCGACTGCGCAAGCTTTTCCTCACCGTTCTGGATCAGTCCCAGCGCGCGGGTGACGTATTCCAGCAGCGTCCGCCCCTCGGAGGTCAGCACCACGCCGCGCGTGCTGCGAGAAAACAGCCGGACCTGAAGCTGGTCCTCGAGCTGCTTGATCGACTGACTGACCGCCGACTGTGAAATATATAGATTCTGCGCCGCGGCGGAGATGTTACCCATTTTGGCGACCTCCTGAAAGACGCGGTAAAGCTCCAGCTTGATTGCCATGACAAAAGCCCCCGATCTCATAAGCTGATTTTATATTTCTGATTAGTTTTATCTATTTTACTTATCTCGATACAATGATTATAATGGGGAAGCTGTGCCTTGTCCAGTAATTTTTGCAAACAGGAGCGGTTCTCATGCTGATCAGGACCCCGGAACAGGATATTGAACGCGTTTTATTTACCGAAAAAACCATCGCCGCGCGCGTCGAGCAGCTCGGCGCGGAGCTGACCGCGCGCTTTGCGGATAAGCGCCCCGTGCTGATCTGCGTGCTCAAGGGCGCGTCGTTTTTCTACATTGACCTCTGCCGCAGCATGAACTGCGCCATCGACATGGACTTCATCGCCGTCTCGAGCTACGGGCAGAACGCAAAATCCACCGGCGTTGTGCGCCTGATCAAGGACCTCGACAACAACATCACCGGACGAGACGTCGTCATTGTCGAGGACATCATCGACTCGGGGCTCACCATGCAGTATCTCAAGGAGCTCTTCACCGCGCGTAAGCCCTCGTCTGTGACGACGATCTCGTTCCTCGACAAGGCGGGCGCGCATCCGCGCGAGTATAAGACGGATCTCTGCGGCTTCGAGATCGGCGATGAGTTCGTCGTCGGCTATGGGCTGGACTATGCGAATTTCTACCGCAATCTGCCGTATATCGGCGTGCTGAGACCCGAGTGCTACGCCAAGTGAACGTGACAGGGAATTTTTCAAAAAGCTATTGACGAACCTGTCCGCGTGGTGTAGACTTACTTCCAAGAACTGAACAGCTGCCAATATAGGTCCGGATAGATGGCCCGGATGTTTCTACCGCAGCGCCGTCGCGATGCCGCTCAGGCGGCTTCGCGAAAAGCTGCGACTATTGGAAAAGCACCGTGTGAGCAATCGCGTTCACGCGGCGGGATTGGCAGCTCCTTTTTGTGCGGAAACGCGCGAAAACGGGCTGCCGTGTTTTATTTTTTTGAAGGAGGAACAGGTTTCATGGAGGCACTCAAAGAACGGATCCGCAAAGAGGGCAAAATTCTTCCCGGCAACATTGTCAAGGTCGATGGCTTCCTCAATCACCGGGTGGACTGCCAGTTCCTGGCGGAGCTGGCGGATGAATTCGGAAAGCACTTCGATATGTCGAAGGTCGATGTGATCCTGACGGCTGAGGCAAGCGGCATCGCGCTCGCGACGGTCTGCGCTTACCGCTACGGCAAGCCCATGATCTTTGCGAAGAAGGCGAAGAGCGACAACATCGAGGGCGGGCTGTATTGCAGCGAGATCGCCTCCTATACCTACCGGAAAAAGGTGACGCTGATCGTCTCGAAGGAGTGGCTGCACGCGGGCGACCGGGTGCTCATCATCGACGATTTTCTTGCCCGCGGCGAGGCGATGCGCGGTCTGTGCGAGATCGTGGAGAGCGCCGGATGTGAGCTCGTCGGCATCGGCTGCGCGATCGAGAAGGGCTTCCAGCACGGCGGTGACAAGCTGCGCGAGGCAGGCGTCAATCTCAAGTCGCTCGCCATCATCGAAAAGGCAGAGCCAGGCTGCATCGAGTTCCGCGAGGACTGAGCACAAGCTCAAAAAGGAAAATAGAAGGAGCCGTATGCGGGGCATACGGCTCCTTTCGTCACCCCGAAAGGTTTATGCCCGGAGGGCAAGAACCGCGCCGGAGGCGCGGCTTTTATCACCCCGGAGGGGTGACGCCTTTTTTCGCGCAAGAAGTGCGCGGAACTCAACCGCATCCGGAGGATGCGGGAGGCTTTTCAACCCCGCTTTCTTTCTCGCATGAGAAAGAAAGCGCCGTTGACGGTCGAAAGAAAGAATGGCAAAGGGGGAGTTGCGTCGGAACAACTTCACCTCCCTCGCTTCCGCGCGGGGCGCGAAATCTCGTCCGTTCCGTTGTTCCTCCTTTTCCCGCACGAACCACTTCGCTGGGTTCGCGCGGGAGCCCCGCCTTTGCAATCCCCCTTAAAACGACCAAGAAGAGGTGATGCCTCTTCCTTGGATCTATCTCCCCTCAAAATATCGATAGTCGTTGCAATGCCGAAACACCGGGCGGACAGAGTCGTCCGCCCCTACACTCCCTATTGAAAGCCAGCAGCAGCGGGTCGATGTGGGCATCGACCCCTACGAGCCTCA
>CAKTVN010000148.1 GCA_934623545.1 uncultured Oscillospiraceae bacterium | reverse complement strand
ACAAAGCGCCACTTCCCGGAGATGGAGCATCTGGGCGATATAACAAAGCTGGACGGCGGGAAAATACCCGCCGTCCATGTTATTACCTTTGGCTCACCCTGTCAAAATTTGTCATCCATCGTGTTGCTCTGCGCCGAGTATATCATGGAGGGAATCGCAGAAGTATTGCAAAAATAAATCTCACCGTGAGACGCAATTCCGGAAAAGAAATGAATCTCACGGTGAGACGTAAAACTATTTTGTTTCTACAATTCTATATTCACAGCACCCGGGGAGTCGAACAATGTCATCTTTTTTTATTTCTGAAAGACTGATTTTGCATGGCAAAAATGCACTCCGGTATGGACGAAAAGTAATGCCGTGAATAACTCTGTCCTGCAATGGTATGGGTTCATTCTCTTGGCATAAAAACGGTTCTTCAATTACTATGTCATCATCAAAAGAACTACTTGGGAGAGTTATGTCACAATTCTCATTTAACATAATTCCATTATAAACAAAAACAATAGAATCATATAATTCCATCACTTTATCAGATCCAGATAAAGGAGCAAGCTTAAACTTTATTTCATAATACTCTTCAATTTCTTTAAGTTTAGAAAGACCAAATGTCCAAAATTCAAGCATAGCTAGTAATTGCTGCTTTCGTGGCCACCGTTTTCCAGGGCTTCTTATTGGAAGCGATATTGAAATATTTTTAGTATTTTCAATAGAAATTCGTAAGGACTTGGATCTCAAGCACTTTTCTATTGTTGAAAATGCAGCTACTCGCGCATCTACAGTTTGGTCAAGGACTTGAAATCCTATCTCAAAGTGAGCTAACTTCTCCCCTTTTAGGATAGCAACAATCATCATATGGCTGCTTCTAAAAACATACCGAGAATCATCGTTGCAATAAAACTCTATAACTTTTCCAGTCATAATTGGGAAAATAAAATCATCATAATACAGCTTTGCTTTATACTCACCACGCGGAATATCTATCATATATGCTGGGATATCATAGCGTAAATCATTCTGAAGAAACGAATCAGTTGCATTTAGGTATTTTGCAACCAGTTGAACGTTACTTAGGCCGTCGGCATTACGCCCCAGAGCGTTTCTGATATAGGCTAATGTTTCATTAGGGAGATTTAGTTCAGCATCATCAGTAATGATATGCACGGGATACTCGGTGCTATTCTGCAAGGCATTACATTCCTGCCAAGCTACTTGTTCTTTCTCTTTAATAGCTCGGACATTATCGAAAGAGAGCATGCCGAGATTCTCAATATATGGCAATTCGTTGGTAGTACAGCAAATGATTCTATAATCAGCGGATATATCGCTATAACAGTACGCCTGAATTTCACATCCATCTGTAACCATGTAGGCAACAGCTTTTGTCCACATAGTATAAAACTGTGCCTGTCCTGGAGAATCGGGCATTTCGCCAGGCTTTTTTGCCTCAACAATCAATAGACTATGTGATTGCACCCAGTCTTTGTCCTTCTGTGTGTCGTTACGATGCGCTCCAAATTCCTTATCTGAAAATAGTAGAAAATCAGCGCTTTTTGCGGGTAGTTTTTTGCGTCCGCCAAACCCGTATACCGGAAATTCTTCAGCCCGCAGCTCAGAAGGATACCCTAATGCGCACAGTAATGGCACCACCAGTTTTGAACGAACTTCAGCTTCGGACTGTATCTCAGATTTAGCATACTCGTCAATAACGGCTTTTATCGTTGAATTATCTAGTACCAGCATATTTCTTCCTTCACTTTTGACGTTGCAAGGTAATATTAGATCTGTCATCTAAAATTATATTTTATCACATTTTCCTTTTCTGGCAAGTAAAATCCAAATATATGGAGGTGACCTTCATTCTAAACATCCGAGAACGAAACGACTGTGCAAAGGATAAGCAGTCAAAATATCGAGTTGCATCCACCGGCCAACATCAGATGGTGCAGAAATTTGTGAAAGAGTTGAATGACAGTACAAAGCAGTCTGAACAGCCAAGTAATGCGGAACGCACAGCAACCGAACAGGTAGAAACGACCGCCCGCGAAATCGTCCATGAAGCTGTCCAACTGCCGCGTCGTGCGATCCAGCACACAGCCCGCAGAGAATCCGCGGATTCTTCCGCAAATTCACAGCCGGAGCAATCCGACCAGCCACGCCATGCGCCGGAATCACCGCGAGAACGACCAGCCGCGCCGCGTACCCAGCCGGATGCGACACCGCCGCAGAGCACACCGACACCCGCACCGCAGGAACAGGCCCGACGTGCTTATGTTCAGCAAACCGCAAAATCGGTCACGCCAGCGCCGCCGATCACGTCGGAGCAGCCGCGGCCGCAGCATACCACAGTGACCGCGCCATCGGTGGAAAATACGCCGCGACAGCGCACGGACGATGTGCGCACCCGGCCAGAACCGCAACGGTCACAGAGCGCACCGCCACCAGCGCCGCAGGAGCAGGCCCGCAGCGCCTATGTTCAGCAAACCGCAAAAACGGCCACGCCAGCGCCGCCGATCACGTCGGAGCAGCCGCAGCATACCACAGTGACCGTGGCACCGGCAGAAAATGCACCGCGTCAGCGCATGGTCGATATACGCACCCTGTCAGAACCACAGCGGCCGCAGAACGTATCGCCACCAGTACCTCGTGTGTATATCCAGCAAACCGCAAAGGCGTCCACCACAACAAAAGCGCCGGAACGCTCGACAATTCCCGACACCACGCCGATTGAAAAACAGCCGCGCCAACGCATGGAGGATGTACGCATACGGCCAGAATTGACGCAGCAGCACAAGCCAGAATTTCAACCACAAGAGCAAGGCCGCCGCGCCTATGTAAAGCGAGCAAAGAAATCCCGCACAGAAAAATCGTCTGCGCGGGATCATCTTCATACAGAGCAACCGGAAATCCGGCTTGCGGACGATATGCCGCAGAACGCATCGCCACCGATCCGCGAAAAGCCAACGTTTACAGAGCTGCGCAGTGAACCGCCTCCCGAACCGACACCAGAAAATGCGTCGAACGTTCAGCATATCAAGCAGACTGGTACATGGACGCCGCGCGGCACTGAACCTTATAGCCGCGGCATAGAGCAGCCTATTCGTGAGCGGTCAGCAGTCACATCGGCGCACGATTTACCGCCCGCGCCGCAGGCGCAGGCCCAGCAAGCCTTTGCGAAAAAACAAGCGCAGCTCTCTAAAAATCCATCCATCGAATCGATCTATCCACCCAAACCAGCTGCCCCCACAGCACCGCAGCCGCCTGTTTTGGACACACCTACGACCACGCCGGAGCGCCAGTCGGTCACAACTGGCAGCAAACCGGCCCCACCTGTTCAGCCGCCGGCATCGGCGCAGGCGCTACCATTGGAGCAGCCGCCCGCCATCCGCGAGAAGCCGAAGCCAAACGCCGCACCGAGAGAGAAATCCCGGCGCGGCGTTGATATTCGGACGAGAGATACAGAGCAGATCAGCACCCCAAAGAAGCAGTCAAAAACGTCTGTATCAAAAACTGCGTCAAAACGTGCGCGAAAAGCAGCTACACAGGATGCACAGCGAAAAATGCTTAAAAAGAGCAACAACCGCGCATCCAGAGCAGCCGCTGCAGCCGCGAAAAAGCTGGCCGAAGCCGCAGCGAAGGCCGTCAAGGAGCTGATAAGCACCCTCGCCAGTTTGGGCGGCGGCACGGCGCTTTTCGTCGTGTTTTCCATCGTCATTGTCGCGGGCGCGTTTCTTGCATCGCCGCTGGGGATTCTCTTTGCGGACGAACAGGAAAGTGATGATACTGTTCCACTGGCGACAGCCATTGCGGAAATTCAGGGAGAATATCATGCAGAGCTGGAGCGTCTGCAAAATGGAGATTTTGTATCCGTTCAGATCATCGGGCAGGCTCCGGATTGGCGCGAGGTTGTAGCCGTTTTTGCGTCCAAAACAGCGGGTGCGGAGGACGGCGTAGACGTGTTCACGCTCGACGAAGATCGTGTGGAATTATTGCGTCAGGTGTTTTGGGATATGTGCGGGATCACGACGGCAACGCAGACCGTTGACGTTCCGGACAGCAACCTGGACGACGATGTGGACGACAGCCACACAGGGATTGCACTGACCATCACGATCACGGCCAAGACCGCCGAGCAAATGCGCCTGATATACGCTTTTACAAAGTATCAGAACGACGCGCTGGATATTCTGCTTGAAAATCTCGGCAGCCTGAATATCCCGATGGGTTCGCTGACCATTTCACAGGGGGACGCGATTGCACTGCTTGAAAATCTCCCTGACGATCTTGACCCGGCACGAAAAGCCGTTGTGGAAACAGCGGTGCAGCTCGTCGGGCGCGTGTCGTACTTCTGGGGCGGGAAATCTCTGACCCTCGGCTGGGATGACCGCTGGGGAGTTCCAACGGAGGTCACAGCGGCGGGCAGCGGCTCCACCGGCACGGTGCGTCCGTTCGGTCTTGATTGCAGCGGTTTCGTCGATTGGAGCTTTTACAACGCGACAAATGGCAGCTACTATCCGGGGCGCGGCGGCGGTGCAGCGACACAGCACAGCTATTGCACGGATATTTCGTGGAGCGAGACCAAGCCGGGTGACCTCGTATTTTATCCGGCAGACGTACACGTTGGTATCGTCGGCGGGCGCGATGCAGACGGCAATCTCCTGATCGTCCATTGCAGCGGCGGCGCAAACGGCGTGGTCATCACCGGCGCGGCAGGCTTCACGGCAGCGGCACGGCCGGATTGCTTTGCAAATGAATCGTGAAGGCTATGGATGCAGTGATA
>CAKTVN010000147.1 GCA_934623545.1 uncultured Oscillospiraceae bacterium | reverse complement strand
CCCCTATGCGCAGGTCGCCGTGAAGGCGATTTTACCGGCGGTTTTGTACTTCGCAGGCATCTTCATCGCCGTCCATCTCGAGGCGAAGAAGCTCGGTCTGCGCGGGCTTTCCAAGGCGGAGATGCCGCAGTGGGGAATGCTCGGCAGAAAGTGCTATCTGCTCATCCCGCTGATCCTTCTGGTCGTGCTGGTCTCCAGCAACACCTTCACCATGCAGCGCTCTGCGATCTACGCCATTCTCGCCGCGATCGCGGTGGGCTTCCTCAACAAGGACGAGCGTCTGACCTTCCGCAAGATCTTTGAGGCGCTCGAGGCGGGCGCGAAGGGCGCGATCACCGTCGCCGTCGCCTGCGCCATCGCGGGCATGATCGCGGGCTGCATCACCGTCACGGGGCTTGCCTCCATTCTGATCAACGCCATCGTCCAGCTCTCCGGCAACACCATGATTGTCGGTCTTGTGCTGACCATGGTCTGCTGCATCATCCTCGGCATGGGCGTCCCGACGACCGCGAACTACTGCATCATGGCGTCCACCTGCGCGCCGATCCTCATCAAGCTCGGCATCTCCAAGGTCGCGGCGCACTTCTTCGTGTTCTACTTCGGCATCGTCGCCGACATCACCCCGCCGGTCGCGCTGGCAGCCTATGCCGGCTCCGCGATCGCCAAGTCGAATCCCATGAAGACCGGCGTCAATGCCACCAGGCTCGCCATCGCCGCGTTCATCGTCCCGTATATCTTCGCCTACAGCCCGGCGATGCTCTTCGTGGACGTGACCAGCGCGTGGAAGGTCATCCAGATCTGCCTGTCGGCGCTGCTCGGCATCTTCGGCATCGCCGCCGGGCTGGAGGGACACATCCTGCGCTCCATGAACTGGCTCGAGCGCATCGTCGTGATCGGCGGCGGTCTGGCGCTGATGATTCCGGGGCTCTGGTCCGACCTCGCCGGGCTCGTCCTCATTGGCGGCGTCGTCGTGCTTCAGTATCTGAAAAAGCGGCGCGAAAGCGCGGCGTAACGCTCACCCCCCATGCGCAAACAGGCAACGGCATCCGACTGCGGTCGGATGCCGTTGTCTGTTTTTGAAAAGCCGTGAAAACGCCGCATTTCTATGCTATAATGTGCTTACGCACAAAAGCTTGAATGGAGAGAGTGGTCCATGATACGAAGGATTCAAAGCTATGACGAATGCCGCGGATTTGTATCCGGCTTTCAGGACGATCCGCACTTTTCGGACCCTACGCTGTGCAGCGAGGAGCAGCTGCGGTGCAATCTGATCCACTCCATAGCGGAGCCGGAGCAGTATTTTGTCTTCGGCATTTACCGGGAGGCTCAGATGATCGGGCTGTTTTCGTTCCTCGTTTCTTTTGAGGAGCAGTACATGGAAATGCTGGTCGGTCTGTCCCGCGAGAAGGAAGCCTATACCGAGATGCTCGCCTGTCTGGAGCAGCGCTATCCCGGCTACAGCGCCGATTTTGTGTTCAATCCCGGAAATTTCCTGCTGAAGGAGCTGCTGGAGCAGCGCAAGGCGGCGTTTGAGCCGGAACAGCAGAAGATGCGGCTGGTAAGTCCGGCGCCCAGCGCCGACACGGACGGCGTGGAGCTGCTTTCTGACCGGTATGCGGAGCAGTACTGCGCCATGCACACCAGAGATGTCTATTGGACCGGCGAACGGGTCTTGCAGGCGCAGAACCGCTTCCGCACATTGCTGGCAATTCAGGACGGCAAGGTCGCAGGCTATATAGATGTGACCTACACATTTCAGGAAAATGAGCCCTTTGATCTGCTCGTTCTGGAGGAATACCGCCGCAGAGGTCATGGCAGAAGGCTGCTGGCAAAGGCGCTGGAAATGAATGCGCCCAATGGGATGCTGCTCCATGTGGATGTGGAAAATGCCCCGGCGATCCGCCTGTATGAATCCATGGGCTTTGCAAGGGTGCCGGGGCAGAACAGCCTGTCGGCGCATTGGATGGTCGCCCGCTCGGGGAGCTTATGAGCATAGAACGGGCGAAGCATTCTTGTAGGGGGCGACGGCTCTGTCGCCCCTTGAAAATCCGCAAATCATCTGCGGCTCTCCGCAAGACCGGTTTGTTCTGACGGGCGGACAGGGTCGTCCGCCCCTACATACGCCCCGGAAGCCTTGCAGCAAAGCGCAGATGCAGCCGTCTTTCGCAGTCTAAAGCCCTCAGCCAGGCGGCTGAGGGCTTTTCGTGTGTGAACGGCATTATCCTGTCGTAATTGCCTGCCGATAGAGCTTTTCACCTGTAAAGCGCCCCTGCGGGCGGTAAGTAACGGAGGAGATCCGCGGTCCGGAGACGCCGTACTTCGGGTTATAGCCGAAGAGATTGACATATTCGAGCAAGTCGTCCTCCTCGCGCCCCATTGCCTCCAGCACCTCGAGCGCCGCCTTCGCGTCGTCGACGGCGCGATGCGTGTTCTGCGTCGGGACGCCGTAGGTGTCGATGGCGCTTTGCAGCTTGTGCGGATACTGGCGGCGGTCCTTGTAGACGGTCATCGCATCGAGCATCTTGACGCCGCGCAGCGCATCCGCAAGCTCGAGCCGCGCCAGAAAATAATACAAAAAGCAGAGATCGAACTGCGCGTTATACGCAACGAGCAGCGTATTCGGATGCGAGATCATCGCCGTGAACTGCGCAGCAGCCTCCCACTTTTCAACGCCCTCCTGCTCCAGCTGCTGCGGCGTGATGCCGGTCAGCTGCGTGATCATGGGCGGAAGCACCCGCCCCTCGGACAGGTGGACGAACAGGTCCATCTCGTCCTGAACGCCGTTCGGTCCGATGCTCGCGGCGGCAAGCTCGATGATCTCGTCCTTTTTGCAGTCGATGCCGGTGGTTTCGGTGTCCAGGACGACGAGCCGGTCAAATCTTGTAAACAGGGAATCCAGCATGGTTTTACCTCATTTTTCTTGAAATCGTGCCGCAATGGGCGGCTCAGAAGCGTTCAGCGGCGCAGGACGCGCCCGTTTGCCGCGCCGGTCAGCTTTCCCTCTTCAATGGCAGGCACACCGCCGACAAAGACATAGCGCATCCCCTCGGCAAGCTTCTCGGGCGCGGAATAGGTCGCCGTCTCGTGAATGTCCTCAAGGTCAAACAGGCAGAGGTCCGCGTCCATCCCGGCGGCGAGCCGCCCCTTGGTTTGAAGTCCGTAGAGCGAAGCCGGACGTGCGGTGAGCTTTTCGACTGCCTGCTCAAGCGTCAGGACGCCGCGCTCACGGACGTAATGCTCCAGAAGGTGGGCGCAGTTGCCGTAGACGCGCGGGTGCAGAAGCCCGCTGGTGGGATAGGTGCTGTCGGAGATGACGCAGGAAAACGGCGCGCGCAGCGCGGCGCAGATGTCCTCCTCGCTCGTGATGCGGTCGATCATGGTGACGTCGCAGTCCTCGGAGGCGAGGAGATCGAAGGCGAGGTCGAACGGGTCGGCGCGTGCCTGCGCGGCAAGCTCCGCGAGGCTGTGCCCGACAAAGCGGCTGTTTTCCGGTCGCGTCACGGTCGAAACGTCGATGTTCTCCCAGCCGACCAGCAGCGAGAGATTTTCAAAATCCGTCCCGGTCAGCATCCGCTCGCGCATCCGTGCGCGGAAATCGGGTTTTCGGAGGTTTTCGGTCAGGACCGCAAGCCCGCCCTCCTGCGCCTCGGGCGGGAGGATGTGGATGAGCTGGGTCGAGCCGGCGGAATAGGGATAGAGGTCGCAGCTGACGTCGAGCCCCTCTTCACGTGCGCGGGAGAGCAGCTCGAGCATCCGCGGCATACAGCGCCCCCAATAGGCTTTTCCGATGCTCTTGAGGTGGCTGATATGGACCGGCGTTTTAAGTGCGCGCGCGACGGTAAGCATTTCCTCCAGCGCCTGTACGACCCCCGCGCCCTCCTGACGCATATGGACGGAGATCGCCACGCCGCTTTCACGCAGCGGCGCGAGCGCGTCGATCAGCTCGCGCGTGGTGTAGAAGCATTCCGGCGCGTAGCCGAGCCCGAGCGAGACGCCGAGCGCGCCGCCAGAAAGGCTCTGCTTCAGAAGCGTGTGCACCGTATGCAGCGCCTCCGGCGAGAGCGGCTGCGGATCAAAGCCCGCGGCAGCCGTGCGGATCGTTCCGCCGCCGACCAGCATCCCGACGTTCAGCGCAAGCGGGAGGCGGGAGACCGCGTCCAGATACGACCGCATGGTCTGCGTTTCGAGGGAAGGGTCCGGCTCGCCGGTGACGGGAGCGAGATAGCCGTAGATCTCCGCGCGGCGCTCCGGCGGCGCAGGAGAGAGCGACAGCCCGCAGTTGCCGTTGACAATGGTCGTAAGCCCCTGCGCAAGCTCTGCCGCGCCGAAGCCGGGGCGAAACAGCGCCGCGTCGGCGTGCCGGTGGATGTCCAGAAAGCCGGGCGTGAGATACGCGCCGTGTGCGTCCACGATGTGTGCGGCGGAGGCTGCGTGCAGCGCGCCGAGAGCGGTGATCTTACCGCCCTGAATGCCAAGGTCGCCCGGCGTGCCGGGCGTGCCGGTGCCGTCGACCAGAATTGCGTTTTTGATCAGATAATCGAGCATGATCTCGCCTCGTTTCTGTGGCTATTTTAGCGCGAAGCGCAGAAAATAGCAAGAGAGGATATCTTTTCTGCGCATTTCATGCGCAGGGGCTTTTTCGTATTCACCGACGTGCCATTGTCATTGCGCGACCGCAACTGTCGCTCCGCGGGCATTCGTCCTCGCAAGCTCCATATCCCTCGCCCCGCCGCAAGCGGCAGGTCTCGTCCATTGCGCTGCTCGTCCTCTCCAAACAGCAAACGCTG
>CAKTVN010000146.1 GCA_934623545.1 uncultured Oscillospiraceae bacterium | reverse complement strand
GCGATCGCAAGCACGAGCGCAAGTGCCGCTGCCGGTATTTTTTGAAAAAAATTCCGCCTCATGTTCTCATCCTCTCCGCAAAAGTCTCAGCGCCGTTATCATGACCCACCGGACTGAAAAGAAACCGCGCCGGACACATGTAAAAGGCAGTCTGTTTTCCTTGTCATGAATTAGAAATTCGCCGCAATTCATGCAACACAGCCGCCTGCATCGGCATAATTATTCTCAGCTTCCGGATAAAACCAGGAACACCTTTTCCGCTTCAATTTAATTTCTGCAAAAAAGAAAAAAATAGTCTTGACTTTTCAGAATAAATCGCTATAATAATCATGCGCTTCGGAAAGAAGTCCGATAGGGGATTTGTGTAACGGTAGCACACCGGACTCTGACTCCGTTTGCGGGGGTTCGAATCCCTCATCCCCTGCCACAAAAAGAAAACCAGCAATCGATTGTGATTGCTGGTTTTCTTTATACAAAAAACAGGTCCCGGATATGATATCCGGGACCTGTTTTGCACAAAAGCTGATTTTTATTTCTTCGCGAGATACTTGCGCATATCCAGCGAGCAGGCAGCGAGGATGATACCGCCCTTGATGATGTACTGCATGGACGGGTCAATGCCGAGCATCGACAGCGCAACGAAGATGATACGCAGCACGAACACGCCGAGGACGATGCCGCTGACCTTACCGGTGCCGCCGACAAAGGAAACGCCGCCGATGACGCACGCTGCGATCGCGTCGCACTCGTAGTTAAGACCTGCGCCCTGTGTGATGGAGCTGATGCGCGCGCCCTCGATGAAGCCGGTCACGCCGTACATGGCGCCCGCGAGCGTATGGACCATGACGGTCGTCCAGAAGACGTTGACGCCGGAGACCTTCGCGGCATCGGCGTTGGAGCCGACGGCGAACATATTCTTGCCGAACGCGGTCTTGTTCCAGATGAACCACATCAGAGCCACAAAGATGACGGCATAGAGGACGTACAGCGGGATGGAAATGGTCGCGCCCTTGGCGGTCTTAAACTGGAACAGCGGTGCGGAGACGCAGTCCTTATACTGCTGGGACAGACCGGAGACCGGCTGACCGTTGTTGCCGTTGAGCATGAAGAAGATCAGAATCAAGCCGTAGGTGATCAGCTGCGTCGCCAGCGTGACGATGAAGGGATGCAGGCTGAACTTTGCGACGAAGAAGCCGTTGACGAAGCCGATGATCGCGCCGATGACGACGACTGCGAGGACCGTCAGCAGGATCCAGCCGGTAGTGATCTCCGGCAGGCTGGAGAAGAGCTTGCGGGAGATGGTGCGATCCTGAAGCAGAGCGCCTGCGACCGCCGCCGTCAGACCGACGACACGACCGCCGGACAGGTCGGTGCCGGTCAGGACGATACAGCCCGCGATGCCGAGCGCCATCGGCAGCGACGCTGCGACGAGGGAGATGATGTTTGCGATGGAACCGGCGGAGACAAAGTTCTTGTTCTTGATCGCCGTGTAGATGATGAAGATCACCATCAGGATATAAAGTGCGTTATTCAGGACCAGATCCGACCAATAGCGGCGCTTATCCCGCGCGTCGAGTTTCTGATACTCTTCTTTTCTACGCTGAAGCTGACTGGTTTTTGCCATATCGCTGCCTCCTTAAACATACTTTGCTGCAAGACGCATGATCTCTTCCTGCGTCGTTGTTTTTGCATCTACCTCGCCGGCAAGACGACCGCCGGACATGACCAGGATCCGGTCGCACACGCCGAGCAGCTCCGGCATCTCGGAGGAGACCATCAGGACGGTCTTGCCCTTGTTCGCAAGGTCGAGGATCAACTGATAGATCTCGTATTTTGCGCCGACGTCAATGCCGCGGGTCGGCTCGTCGAGCAGGAGCACGTCCGGGTCTGTCAGAAGCCAGCGCCCGATGATGACCTTCTGCTGGTTGCCGCCGGACAGGCTGCGGATCTGCGTTTCCTGCGACGGGGTCTTGGTGTGCATCGCGTCGATGGACCACTGCGTGTCCTTCTTCATGGACTTGCTGCTGAGCACGAAGCCGAGCCGCTTGTGCTTGTCCAAACTGGAGATGACGGTATTCTCGCGGATGTTCAGAATGCCGAAAATGCCGGTCGCGCGGCGCTCCTCGGTGAGCAGGGCGAAGTGATTTTTGATCGACTGGCGCGGACTCAGATTCTTGCAGACCTTTCCGTCAAGCTTGATGGTGCCCGTTTTGCGGGTCGCGATGCCGAACATGGTTTCCAGCGTCTCGGTGCGTCCGCTGCCGTCCAGACCGGCAAGACCGACGATCTCGCCGCGGCGGGCGGTGAAGGAGACGTCGCGGAGGTTGTTGTACTGCCCGGTCAGATGCTCGACCTCAAGGAAGGGCTCGCCGGGCTTGTTGGTCTTCGGCGGGAACTGGTTGCCGAGCTCACGACCGACCATGAGGCGGATGATGTCGTTCATTTCAAGCTCGGAGGCAGGTCTGGTCGCGACGTGCTGACCGTCGCGCATGACCGTGATCTCGTCCGAGATCCGCTTGATCTCCGCCATTTTATGTGAAATATAGATGATGCCCATGCCGCGGTCCCGGAGCATATTGATGATCCGGAACAGATGCTCGACCTCTTCCTCTGTCAGAGAGGAGGTGGGCTCATCGAATACGATGATTTTCGAGTGGTAGGATACGGCTTTTGCGATCTCGACCATCTGTCTCTGCGAGACAGGCATGGTGCTCATGACCCGGTGCGGGTCCACATCGATGCCAAGCTCGTCGAACACAGCCTTCGTATCGCGGTACATTTTTGCTTCGTCGACGATGAAGCCGGCGATTTTCGGATAGCGACCCAGCCAGAGGTTGTCCATGACCGTCCGCTTGAGCGCCTGATTGAGCTCCTGATGCACCATGGCGACGCCGTTATTGAGCGCCTCCTTGCTGCTGGTGAAGTTGACTTCCTGACCTTCCAGATAAATATGCCCGCTGTCCTTGCTGTAAATGCCGAACAGGCACTTCATCAGCGTCGATTTGCCCGCGCCGTTCTCGCCCATCAGCGCATGAACGGTACCGGCTTTGACCTCGAGGCTGACCTTGTCCAGCGCACGGACGCCGGGGAAGGTCTTCGTAATATCCGTCATCCGGAGCAGTACGGTTTGTTCCATCTGATCCCCTCCTGATTCTGCCTTTTTCGTGAAAGAGAGGGCAGCCGCCAAATCAGCGGCGGCTGCCCCAAAAGGTTCCTTATGCTTACTTGGTGTAGGCAGCGTAGGCAACGAACAGCTTGTTGGCAATGCCGTCGGCTACGGAGTACATCTCAGCATTGGTCGCAGCGGTAGCAGCGATGGCGTCAGCCATGGCGGTGCCTTCGCCGTCAGCCTTGACGACGGAAGCGATAGCGGCAGCCATGCCCTCGGCGTCCTGCTTGACCGTACCGGTCATCTTGCCGGCAGCGATCAGTTCCTTGGCAGCGTCGGTCGCGTCAACACCGAAGACCGGGATGACCTTTGCGCCTTCGGCACCGGTGTTGTAGCCGGCAGCTTCCAGAGCGGAGATCGCACCCTCAGCCATGTTGTCGTTGTTGCAGATGACCAGCTCGATCATGTTGCCGTTGGCTTCGTTGTACTGAGAAAGGTTGGTGTTCATGTAGTCCAGAGCAGCCTGTGCGCTCCATGCGCCGCCCAGGTCGACCTGATACTTGGCGGAGTTGGAAGCATCGAAGTACTGAAGCTCGGACTTGCCGGCTTCCTTCAGGACCGCGTCGGCATCCTCAACACCAAACTGCGTGCGGTAGATCGCCTCGACGTTCGCTTCGTCGCCCTTGAACATTGCGTAGCTGATCTTGCCGTCGCCGTTCAGATCGACTTCGTCCCAGTGTGCCAGCAGATATTCGCCGACCATCTTGCCCTGCAGATGACCTGCCTCGGGAGCGTCGGTACCGATGAAGCAGATGTTCGCGTTCGCGTTCAGGACAGTGCCCTCTTCGCCGTCAGCCTCGATGGCGCGGTTGAAGAAGATAACGGGGGTGCCGTTTGCCATGGAGATGATCTCGTTGGCAACGTCCGGGGAACCGGAGGTGACCATGTTGACGACCAGCAGGTTGTAGCCGTCGGTGACAGCGGTCTGGATCTGCTCGTTCTGAGTGGTCTGGTTGTTGTTGCCGTCGAAGTTGTTGTAGGTCACGCCCAGCTTGTCGAGCTCTGCGTCAAGCGCGGTGCGGACGCTGGAGATGTAGGTATCGGCAAAGGTGTAGTAGAACACGCCGACCTTCAGCTCGGTGGTCGCTGCGGAGGTCTCCTCGGCGGGAGTCTCAGCCGGAGTCTCTTCCGCGGTCTTGTTGTCCTCGGCGGGAGTCTCGGTTGCAGGAGCATCGGTCTTCTGAGTGTCGTTCGTTTTGCTGGCGCAGGCGACCATAGCGAAAACCATGACCAGCGCAAGCAGCAATGCAAGAATCTTCTTCATTGTTGAATCCTCCATATTTTTGTTTTCAGGCGCACCGTACCGGCGACCTGTGCTTCTATTTTAACAAAAATGCAGAAAACGCACAGTCGATTTTCCGCGCGGTTTTTCTAGAAATTTTTTGCGAGAGCCAAAAACAGACGCTGATTCTTGTGCATCCTATACAAAAACCGAGCGGATTTCTCTGGAAATCCGCCCGGAGTAAACCATGATAGCCTCGCGGAGTTCTGCCGCGCACGGCGGAACAAAATGTGAATCTGTTTTATCCGGCGGCGTGTACGTCGGATAAAACTCCTTATACTGATATTCAATTAAAAACTTTCATTCATGGAATGGAAGTTTTTAATATGAAGATCATTATGAGACGCAAT
>CAKTVN010000145.1 GCA_934623545.1 uncultured Oscillospiraceae bacterium | reverse complement strand
GCGCAGTACGCCGCCTCCGGCGTCCCGAAGTGGCGCAGGACCGCAAGCTGCTCGCGCGGAGCGAGCCCCTTTCTGGTCGTGAGCCAGAGCCAGTATTTCAGCATAAAACCGCCGCCTTTCTCTCTATTTCAGGTTTTGGGTCACCGGAGAATCTACTTCATCTGCCACATGACGATGCCTGCGGCGATCGCCGCGTTGAGCGATTCACAGCGCGGGTTCATCGGAATGATGATCTTGCCGTCGGCTGCCTCGAAAAGCTCCCGGCGCACGCCGCGTCCCTCGCTGCCGATGACGACGGCGCACCCAGAGAGCGCCTTCGTGCGCAGGTCCTGCGCGTCGGGGCTCATCGCGGTCGCGAGCAGGGGAAGCCCTTGCGCGCGGCAGGCACGCACCGCATCCTCCCACGGCATATAAGCGGGTTGGGTGCGCAGGACCGCGCCCATTGAGGCGCGCACGGTCTTGGGATTATAGGCGTCCGCGCAGCCGCCAAGCAGGATGACCGGGACTTCCAGCGCGTCCGCTGTGCGCAGGATCGTACCGAGGTTTCCAGGGTCCTGGATCCCATCCAGCAGCAGCGTCCCGGGGCAGATGTCCGCGCTGCGCGCCTCTGGGAGGCGGCAGACGAAGATCGCGCCCTGCGGCGCCTCCAGCTGCGAGACGCTTCGCATCAGAGACCCCGGGATTTCCACAACGCGCACGTGCCCGGGAAGCGGGCAGACCGACACGCCCTCCTGAACGACGACCGTCTCGAGCGCCGGATACCATTTCACTGCTTCCTCCAGAAGCTTTGTGCCCTCGGCTGCAAATTCGCCGCATTTTTCGCGATAGCTGCGCGATGCCAGAAGCTTTTTCACATGGAGCATCAGCGGGTTCTGGGCGCTGGTAATGCGTTCCTTTTTCATTTCTGCAATCCGGAAAGCTGTTCGTTTTTTCCGACGGCGACCAGTACATTTTCCGCCTTGAGCGGCTGATCGGCATCCGGCGTGACGTTGATGGATGCGCCGTCGCGGATGGCGATGATGTTGACGCCGTGCTTGGCGCGGATGTTGAGCTCACGCAGCGTCTTGCCGACCCACTTTTCCGGGACGGCGACCTCAGCGATGCCATAGTCGCTGGAAAGCTCGATGAAATCGAGCACGCTGGAGGAGGTGAGCGCCTGCGCCAGCTTGACGCCCATCTCGCGCTCGGGGACGACGACGCGGTCCGCACCGACCTTCTCAAGAGCCTTTTTCTGAATTTCATCGGTCGCCTTGCACAAAACCCTCGGAAGTCCGAGGTCCTTGAGATTCAGCGTGACGATCACGCTGGTCGCGAGGTCGGTCCCGATGGCGACGACGGCGCAGTCGTAGTTGTTTACGCCGAGCGAGCGCAGTACGTCCTCGTCGCGCGCGTCGCCGATCACGGCGCAGGTCACATACGGCTCTGCATGCTGGACCTTTTCCGCGCTTGTGTCGATCGCGAGGACCTCGTTGCCGAGCGCGAACAGGCGCGAAGCGACGGCGGTGCCGAATTTTCCAAGTCCGATGACTACATATGTTTTTTTCATAGATCCTCCCTCAGCCGATGAGCATCTTTGCCGGCGCGTATTCAAAGCGCTCCTCCGAGCGGTTTGCCGTCAGGAAGCCGATGCTGATCGTCATGATTCCAACACGTCCGAAGAACATGAATATGATCAGAAGAATGAGCGGCGCGGTGCCGAGCGTCCCGGTCAGACCGGCGGTCAAGCCGACAGTCGCGAGCGCAGAGACGGTCTCATAGAGCGCCGTGGAGATACCGCAGCCGCTGGCGGCGGAGATGAAGATCGCGCCGGAGAACGACAGCGTCAGCATGAGCATGAACAGCGTCATTGCCTGGCTGACCTGCTGCTGCGGAATGGTGTGGCGGTAGACCGAGGTTTTCGAGCGTCCGCGCGCCGTTCCGATGGCGGAAAGGACCACGACGCCGATGGTGACGGTCTTGAGACCACCCGCCGTCGAGCCGCTGGAGCCGCCGATGAACATGAGCACGTCGCACACCGCCTTGGTCGCGTCGGTCAGTGCGCTCTGCGAGACGGTGAAGAAGCCCGCTGTACGCGTCGTCACCGACTGGAACAGCGCAGCCATCAGCTTCTGCCAGACGGGCATTTCGCCGAGCGTCAGGGGATTGTCCCACTCCAGCAGCGCGATCAGCGCCGCGCCGCCGAAGGTCAGCACGGCGGAGATGACGAGCACCAGCCGCGCGTACACGCTGAGCCGGGAAAGGCGGCGCGTTCTGCGCAGCTCGCCCCAGACCAGAAAGCCCAGCCCGCCGATGGTGATGAGCGCCATCAGGATCAGATTGACCGCCGGGTCGGCGGCATAGGCGCTCATGCTGCCGCCGGTCTGCACATCTGCCAGAATGTCGAATCCGGCGTTGCAGTAGGCGGAGACGGCGTGGAAAATGCCGTAGCGCAGCGCGGTCGGGAAGGGGAAGCGGCGCAGAAAGCACACTGTGAGCAGCAGCGCGCCGCAGCCCTCGACCGCGAGCGTGCCGAGCACGACATTGCGGACCATCCGCACGACACCGCTCATGGAGTCCATGCTCAGCGCCTGCGCGAGGACCATGCGCTTTTTCAGCCCGATCCTGCGGCGCAGGACGATGTAGAATACGGACACGATGGACATGAAGCCCAGTCCGCCGATCTGAATGAGCAGCAGGATCATCCACTGCCCGAAGACGCTCCAATGCAGCCCGGTCTCCACGACGGAAAGCCCGGTCACGCAGGTGGCGGAGGTCGCCGTAAAGAGACAGGTCAGAAAGCCGGTCGGCAACCCGCTTGCGGAGGAGACCGGCAGCGTCAGGATCGCCGCGCCGAGAAATATGATCGTCAGAAACATCAGCGCGATGATCTGCGGCGGACTCATTTTCCGCAGCACATAGACTGCGCGGCTATGAATGCGTTCCAGCATAAGGACGAATACAGGCTCCTTTCTGACAAAAAACTACAAAATCATACATCTATCATAAGTTGCGGGCAGCGGAATGTCAAGACTGCGGCGCTTCCAGCTCGGCGCACTGGACGAGCTGGTAAAACGCGACGGCGCTTGCTGCGGCAACATTTAGAGAGTCCACGCCGTGCGCCATCGGGATGCGCACCGTGTAGTCGCAGCCGGAGATGGTCTCCGGCGCGAGCCCGTCGCCCTCGGTCCCGAGCACGATGGCGAGCCGGGGCAGCGCACGAAGGCGCGGCTCGCCGATGCGAAGAGAATCCTCGCGAAGCGCCATTGCGGCGGTCTTGAAGCCGAGCGCCCGCAGGCGGTTCTGCCAGTCGGAGCCAACGAAGGTCCATGGGACCTGAAAGACGGTCCCCATGCTCACGCGGATGGCACGGCGGTAGAGCGGGTCGCTGCACGCGCGTGTCAGCAGCACCGCGTCCACGCCCAGCGCGGCTGCGGAGCGGAAGATCGCGCCGACGTTTGTCGGATTCATCACATCCTCCAATACGGCGACGCGCCGCGCGGAGCGGCAGAGCGCCTCCGGCTCCGGCAGCGCGGGGCGGCGCATGGCGCACAGCAGCCCGCGCGTGAGCGGAAAGCCGGTCAGGCGGGTCAGTACGTCCAGCTCTGCCGTATACGCCGGGATGTCGCCGCAGCGCGCGAGCAGCGGCTTCGCCTGCCCTTCGACATGCCGCGTTTCCAGAAGAAATGAGACCGGCATGAAGCCCGCGTCCAGCGCGCGTTCGATGACGACGGGGCTTTCCGCGATGAAAAGCCCCTGCTCCGGATGCTCGCGGCAGAGCAGCTGATTTTCGGTCAGACGTGCGTAGACATCGAGCTCCGGCGCGTCAAAATCCGTGATGGGAATGATTTTGACCATAGTAAGCTCCTTTGGTGTTTTCTTTTGCGGCGTGCGGCGAAAAAATGCCGAAAAGCGGCGATGCCCCTTGCCAGCACCAGTGTTTTCAGGTATAATGCGTTCAGAATCAAGCGCAGAGCGACACTATCATAAGGAGAGATGGATATGAGCTTTTTCGAGGAGATCGGAAGAAGAGTTACCGACGCCGGAAAGGGCGTTTCCCAGCAGGCGAAAAATTTTGCCGACACCGCGCGCCTCAACAGCTCGGTCGAGGCGGAGCAGCGCCTGATCGAACAGAAATACGCGGAGATCGGAAACGCCTATTATGCCGCGCACAAGGATGACGCGGAGGCAGAGTTCGCGGCGCAGATCGAAGCCATCCGCCAGTCTGAGCAGAAGATCGCCCAGTGGAAGGAGCAGATCCTTCAGATCAAGGGCGTCATCAAGTGCCCGAGCTGCGGCGCAGATATTCCGTACAACTCGCAGTTCTGCGGCGCCTGCGGCGCGAAGATCGTCCGCGAAGCGCCCGCGCCGGTCGAGACAGCTCCGGCAAAGACCTGCCCGCAGTGCGGCGCGCCTGCCAATGACAGCGACCGCTTCTGCAACAAGTGCGGCGCACCGCTGGAGTGATTTTTGAAAATACGGACATGGAAGCGACCGTCAATGGACGGTCGCTTTTTTATTTCTGTGACGGGCGTTCATCATAGCGGTCCAGGAAGCTGATCTTTTTCCCGCCGGTCTTATAGGCGATCACGGTGTCCAGACAGACGTTTTCCATGCTGCGGAAAATGTGCGCCTCGACCTCCGGGTTGGTCTTTTTGAGCTCACGGATGAGCTGCTTGACCTGAAGGCGCTTCGAGCGCGCCTCCTCGTTCGGGCGGCAGGTCGTGCAGGTGTCGGTGAACTTACAGGCGCACTGGATGAAGTGCAGCTCGTTTGCGTCGCGCCATGTCTTGATGTCGTCCTCGCGGATGAGATAGAGCGGGCGGATGAGCTCCATGCCCTCAAAA
>CAKTVN010000144.1 GCA_934623545.1 uncultured Oscillospiraceae bacterium | reverse complement strand
GGAGAGGCGATGGCGGTCATGATGGTCTCGGGCAACGTGGCGAATATGCCGTCGCTGTTTCAGAGCGTGCGTTTTCTCACAACGGCGGTCGCAAGCGAAATGTCCTATTCCAGCGGACTTCAGCGGCAGGCGCTTTTTTCCATTGCACTGGTTCTGTTTTTGTTCATTATGCTGATCAATGCCGCGCTGAATTTCTTCCTCAAGCGCAGCAGGGAGGGCTGATCTATGGAAAAGCGAATTTCCGGCAGACGCCGGGCATATATCACTGCGATGCGCGTATTTATGGCAGTTTCGACTGCGCTCACGTGTGCGCTGGTCGTATTTCTGATCGTGTATGTGCTGTATAAGGGTGTGCCGCATCTTTCCTGGAAGCTGCTGTCGACGGCGCCGAGCTATCTCGATGGGAGCATTGGCATTCTGCCGGACCTGCTCAACACGCTCTATGTCGTGATGGCGACGCTTCTGATCGTCCTGCCGCTCGGCGTATGCGCGGCGATCTATCTGACGGAGTACGCTTCGAACAAGCGGCTCGTCGGGATCATCGAATACGCGGCGGAGACGCTTTCGGGCATTCCGTCGATCATCTACGGTCTGGTCGGTATGCTGTTTTTCTGCCAGTTTCTCGGGATGAAGACCTCGCTCTGGGCGGGCAGCATGACGCTGGTCATCATGAATCTGCCGACGATCATGCGCACGACGCAGGAAAGCCTCAAGACCGTCCCGCAGAGCTATCGCGAGGGCGCATTCGGGCTCGGCGCGGGAAAGTGGCGCGTCATCCGGACGGTGGTCATGCCGGGCTGCGTGGACGGCGTCATCACGGGCTGTATCCTCGCCGTCGGGCGCATCCTCGGCGAGACGGCGGCGCTTTTGTACACGGCAGGCTTTGCGCACACGCTCTACGGGCTTGCGAAGGGGCTTCAAAATTCCGGTGCGACGCTGACCGTCGCGCTGTATGTCTACGCCAAGGAGCAGGGCGAATTTGAGGTGGCATTTGCGATCGCGTCGATCCTGATGGTGCTGACGCTCCTCATCAATCTGGCGGCGACGCTCGTCGGGAAATATTTCAAACGGAGGAGAAGTCAATGAGATCTGTAAACGGAAGCGGCATGAAGCGCGCGGCACTTCTCAACGACGATTCCTGCTTCGGAAAATGTTCGCTGAGCGTTTCGGTCCCGATCTTATCCGCCTACGGCGTGGAGGCAGTCGCGCTGCCGACGGCGCTCCTCTCAACGCACACCGGAGGATTTGAGGGCTATGTGGTGCGCGATCTGACGCAGGAGATGGAGGATTTCTCGGCGCATTGGAAAAGGCTCGGGCTGAAATTTGACTGCATTTACACCGGGTTTTTTACATCTGTCCGGCAGATCGAGTTTGCACAGCGGTTCATCCGCGATTTCGCGGACGAAAACACACTGGTGCTGGTGGACCCGGTGCTGGGCGACGGCGGGAAGCTCTACGGCTGCTTTACGCCGGAGTTTGTTCCGGCGATGCGGGCGCTGACGGAGATGGCGGATGTGATCACGCCGAACCGCACAGAGGCGGCGCTTCTAGCAGGTCTTCCACTCAGTGCGGACGATGCGCAGCTGCTCGCAGGGCTGAAAAGCCGCGCGGCGGTGATCACGAGCGTGGAGTGCGGCAGCCGCATCGGCTATCTGTGCCGGATGCCGGACGGGGACACGATGCGCGTCGAGAAGGAAAGGGTCGACGTCGCGCTCCACGGCGCGGGCGACGTGTTCGCGTCGAGCCTGTGCGGTGAGCTTTTGAGCGGCTGCGATCTGCGCAGCGCGTGCATAAACGCCGCAGTATTCTGCGACGACTGTATCCACGACACTGTGCAGCGTATGCCCGCGCACTGGTATGGGCTTGCATTTGAAGACGAACTGAAAAGGAGACGCTTATGAACGAGCTGATCACGGTCAAGGACCTGTGCCTGTGGTACACGAAGACGCAGGCGCTGAAAAATATCAACATTTCCATCCCAGAAAAGAGCATCACCGCATTGATCGGACCGTCCGGCTGCGGAAAATCGACGTTTCTCAAGACGCTCAACCGGATGAACGATCTCATTGCGGGCGTGCGCATCACCGGCGAGGTATGCTATCGCGGAGAGAATATCTTCGCGCCGTCCGTGGACGTCAATGAGCTTCGGCGGCAGATCGGCATGGTGTTCCAGAAGCCGAATCCCTTCCCGATGAGCATCTATGACAACATCGCCTATGGTCCCCGGACGCACGGCATCCGTGCGAAGGCGAAGCTCGACGATCTGGTGGAGCAGTCGCTGCGCGATGCGGCGATCTGGGACGAGGTCAAGGACCGGCTGAAAAAATCCGCGCTCGGTCTCTCCGGCGGGCAGCAGCAGCGGCTCTGCATCGCGCGTGCGCTCGCCGTGCAGCCGGACGTGCTTCTGATGGACGAGCCGACCAGCGCATTGGACCCGATTTCAACTTCCCGCATAGAAGAGCTTGCAATCAGCCTCAAAGACAGGTACACTATTATTATTGTCACGCATAATATGCAGCAGGCGGTCCGCATTTCCGACCAGACGGCATTTTTCCTGCTGGGCGAGCTGGTCGAATACGGCAGCACGGAGACCATCTTCTCCCAGCCGAAGGACCACAGAACGGAAGATTATATCACGGGGAGGTTTGGATGATGAGAAGCCGGTTCGACGAGCAGCTCAAACAGCTCAACAAGGAGCTGATCGAAATGGGCGCGATGTGCGAGGAGGCGATCGCGCTGGCGGCGAAGGCGCTGCTGGACGGAAGCCCGGAGCTTGCGGCAAAGGTCGCGCCGCTGGATACGGAGATCGACCAGATGGAGCGCGACATCGAGTCGCGCTGCCTGAAGCTCCTGCTTCAGCAGCAGCCGGTCGCACGCGATCTGCGGCAGATCTCGGCGGCGCTCAAGATGATCACGGATATGGAGCGCATCGGAGATCAGGCGGCGGACATCGCGGAGATCATCACGTTTTTGAACGGTCGCTCGTGCGAAAACTGCGCCGTCATCGGCGAGATGGGGCGCGCGACCATTCAGATGGTGACGGACAGCGTCGATGCGTTCGTGCGGCGCGATACGGCGCTTGCCAGGAACGTCATCCGCTGCGACGACGTGGTGGACGACTACTTCCTGAAGGTCAAATCGGCGCTGATTGCGCTGATCGCCGCGAATCCGGAGGACGGCGAGTACGCGCTGGACCTTCTGATGATCGCGAAATATTTTGAACGCATCGGCGACCACGCGACGAACATCGCCGAGTGGGTGGAATTTTCCGTGACCGGCGTTCACAAGGGGGAGGATGCCGGATGATCTGGTGTGTGGAGGACGATGCAAGCATTCGGGATATTGAGGTATACACCCTGACATCGACCGGCTTTGAGGCGAAGGGCTTTCCGGACGGCGCGTCCTTCCGCGAGGCGCTGAAGGAGGATAAGCCGGAGCTTGTGCTGATGGATGTCATGCTGCCCGGGGAGGACGGCGTGTCGCTCCTGCGCACGCTGCGCGACAATCCCGAGACGGCGCAGATCCCGGTGATCATGGCGACGGCGAAGGGCATGGAGTACGATAAAATTCAGAGCCTCGACCTCGGCGCGGACGACTATCTGGTAAAGCCGTTCGGCATGATGGAGATGGTCTCGCGCGTCAAGGCGGTGCTGCGGCGCTGCAAGCCGGCGACGGTGCAGCGGCTTTTGAAGGCGGGCGGGCTGCTGGTCAATCTGGACGAGCACACGGTGACGGCGGACGGCGAGCGCGTCGTTCTGACGTATAAGGAATTTGAGCTGCTGCGGCTGTTCCTGTCGCATCCGGGCATCGCGTTCACACGCGACCAGCTCTTCGCAGACATCTGGGGCGCGGACTACGTCGGCGAGACCCGGACCGTCGATATGCACATCCGGACGCTTCGGATGAAGCTGGGCGAGTACGGCAAGCTCATTGAGACGGTGCGCGGCGTCGGCTACCGGCTGGAGGTGCAGGCATGACCAAACGAATTTTTCTTTCCATCATGACGGCGGCTGGCGCGGTTTTGCTCGCGACGCTCCTGATCATCATGGGCTGCCTGTATGACTACTTCGGCGGCGTGCAGGCGCGCCAGCTCGAGGATGAGCTTTCGCTCGCGTCGGCGGGCGTCGAGACCGCGGGTGAGGCGTATCTCGACACGCTGACAGGGGAGAACTATCGCCTGACGTGGATCGGCGCGGACGGAACGGTCCTCTTCGATTCGCAGGCTGACAAAAATGCGATGGAAAATCACGCGCAGCGCGAGGAGATCCGCGAGGCGCTTCAGACCGGAGATGGCAAGAGCTCGCGCTATTCTGATACGCTGCTGGAAAAGACGGATTATTACGCGCACCGGCTCACGGACGGCACCGTGCTCCGCATTTCGGTCAGCCGCGCGACGCTCGGCGTGATCGTGCTGGGGATGCTTCAGCCGATCCTGGTCGTGATCATTGCGGCGCTGGTGCTGGCGTTCTTCCTTGCACGGCGCATTTCCGCGCGCGTAGTCGCGCCGCTCAACCGGCTCGACCTCGACCGCCCGCTGGAAAACGACACCTATGAAGAAATCGCGCCGTTGCTCACGCGCATCAACCAGCAGCGTCGGCAGATCGACGCGCAGCTGCGCGCGCTCCAGCAGAAGAAGGACGAGTTCGCGCAGATCACCGGCAGCATGAAGGAAGGGCTCGTGCTGATGAACGACCGGGGCACGATCCTGAGCATCAACCCGGCGGCATGCGCGCTGTTTCACACGGACAGCGGCTGCATCGGGCAGGATTTCCTGACGGTCGAGCGCAGCCACGAGCTGAGTCTCGCGATCGGCAAGGCGATGGAGCAGGGGCACAACGAGACGCATCTGGAGCGCTATGGACGCG
>CAKTVN010000143.1 GCA_934623545.1 uncultured Oscillospiraceae bacterium | reverse complement strand
CCCCCTTTGGCGTTTTCTTTTTACCGCCAGCGGCTTTTTCTTTGCCGCGCAAAGAAAAAGGGGCTGAATCGTTCCCCCGCACGCTGCGCGTGCGGTTTTTTACGCCCTCCGGGCGCAAAGAGGTGTCACCCCTCCGGGGCGACGAAATCTCCATCTTTTGTATTTTCAAAACGTTCAGGAATGCACCCGCCTCTGTGTGGTATGATAACCATATCTTATGTGCCGGGCGGGCATACGCCTCTTCCGGCGCCTTTTTCAAAAAGAAAGGAGCCTGACCTATGTGTACGGCGGCAGCCTATCAGACAAAGAATTTTTATTTCGGACGGAATCTGGACTATGAATGCTCCTACGGCGAGGACATTACCGTCCTGCCGCGGGCATTTTCTCTGCCAATGCGGCACACGCAGCCGCTGGAGCGGCATTACGCCATGATCGGCATGGCGCACATCCGGGGCGGTTATCCGCTCTTCTACGACGCGGTGAACGAGAAGGGGCTCTGCATCGCCGGACTCAACTTCGTCGGAAACGCGGTCTACCGCAAGCCGGAAGCCGGGCGGCGCAATGTCGCGCAGTTTGAGCTCATTCCGTATCTGCTGGGGACCTGCGCGAATCTTTCGGAGGCGAAAACGCTGCTCTCCGAGATCAATTTGACCGACACGCCCTTTTGCGAGGGGATGCCTCCGGCGCAGCTGCACTGGATGCTCGCCGACCGCACCGGCTGCGTCGTGATCGAGCAGACCGCGGACGGACTTCATGTCTATGACGACCCCGCAGGCGTGTTGACGAACAATCCGCCGTTTCCGATGCAGCTGTTCGCGCTGAACAACTACGCGCACCTTTCGCCCAAGTCCCCGGAAAATCACTTTTCGCCGGAGCTGCCGCTGCAATGCTACAGCCGGGGCATGGGCGCGCTCGGGCTGCCGGGCGATCTGTCGTCGCAGTCGCGCTTTGTGCGCGCGGCGTTTGTGCGGGCAAATTCCCAGTCCGGCGACGGCGAAGAGGAGAGCGTCAGCCAGTTTTTCCACATTCTCGGCGCGGTCGCGCAGCAGCGCGGCTGCTGCGCGCTGGAAAATGGCGCCTTTGAGCGCACGATCTATACCAGCTGCTGCAACGCCGACCGGGGCATCTACTATTACACCACCTATGAAAACCCGCAGATCACGGCGGTCGACCTGTTCCGGGAGGATCTGGACGCGGACACGCTGGTCTGCTATCCGATGCAGACGCAGCTACAGGTCCGGTGGAGCAACTGATACGATAGGAGCGCTTGCAAAGCGGCGGCAGCTGTGCTACCATGACGTAAATACGATTTACGTCTGGAGGGGACCTCATGACGCTCGGCGAACGGGTCCGGCAGACGCGCCTTGCGCGCGGAATGACGCAGAGGGCGCTTGCCGGCACACACATCACACGCAATCAGCTCTCGCTGATCGAAAACGACCAGACGCAGCCGTCGCTGCGGACGCTGGAATTTCTGGCGGAGCAGCTCGGCGTGGAGCCGGGCTGGCTTCTGACCGGGACGGAAAGCGACGCGTCGGGGGATGGCACGGCGCAGGCATGGCTGCTTCTGCGGGACGGGCAATACGCCGCGTGTCTGGAGACGCTTTCGCCCGCGTCCGGCGACGAGGCGGCGCTGCTGCGGGCGGTGTGTACATGGCGCCTTGCGGAGCAGTCGCTGCTGGACGAGCAGTTTTCGCAGGCGCAGGAGCTTGCGGGTCAGGCGCTGGAGCAGAACCGGAGCGGTCTGTATGAAAATGCCGCGCTGGAAATTTCCTGCGCGGGGATCCTCGCCCGCTGTGCGCAGGCGCAGAACAGCGGCGCGGAGGAGGCGTTCGAGACCTATCGAAAGACCTATCTCCGGCTGCGGATGGACGTGGCGTATCATCTGACGCTGGCGCGCTACGATCTGGAGCGGGAGCACATTCAGGCGGCGGAGCGCGAGATCTGGTCCATTTCCGACCTTCCGGAGGAGGACCGTGCGGAGTATCTCATCCTGCGAGGGCGCATCGCCGCGAAGAAGGAGCAGTATGAAAATGCCATTCTCTATCTCCGGCAGGCGGAGGAGATCGAGTCGCTGCCGCGTCTCCTGCGGCGCGAGCTTCTGATGGGGCTTGAGCGCTGCTACAAGGAAACGCAGCAGTACAAGCTCGCCTATGAAGCCGCCGCGGCGCAGAGAGAGCTGTAAATGGATGCAAAAACGGACGCTGCATTTGCAGCGTCCGCAGTTTCTATAATTGGCGTGAGCTGGTGCGTCAGCCCTTGAGCGCGCGCACGAACGCCGCCTTGTCCGGCGCTTTGAAATACGCGCTTCCGGCGACGAGGACGTTCGCCCCGGCGGCGGAGCATACCTTCGCCGTCTGCTCGTTGATGCCGCCGTCGACCTCAAGCTCGCACTCCGGCTGGCGCGCGTCGATCAGCGCGCGGACCGTTTGCAGCTTCGGCATCATGTCCGCCATGAAGGATTGTCCGCCGAAGCCCGGCTCTACGGTCATGACCAAAATCAGGCTGCAAAACGGCAGAAACGGCACGACCGCCTCGGCGGGCGTGCGTGGTCTAAGGCTGATGGCGGGGCGGACGCCGCAGGCGCGAATTTTCTTGAGCGCTTCGATCGTGTTTTCCTGTGTATCCGCCTCGACATGGAGCGTCAGGATATCCGCGCCCGCCTCGCAGAAGCGCTCAACATAGCGGATGGGGCGGTCGATCATCAGATGCACATCCAGCGGCAGCTGCGTCACCTTGCGGATGGCGGCGACGACCGGGATGCCGATGGTGATATTGGGAACAAAAAGCCCATCCATCACGTCAATATGAACATAGTCCGCGCCGGCGGGCGTGAGCGCGCGGATGTCGCGCTCCAGATTGACGAAATCAGCCGACAGGATCGAGGGGGAGACCTTATTCATCGGGGCATACCTCCAAGCGAAATTTGTAAAAACCGGCACCAAATACGGCGGCGCGCGCATAGTAATGAATGTGCGGCGCGGCAGTACGCGCAAGGCTCTTTCCCACACGGCGTGCGGCGCCGCTGGAGATAGGGGCTGCCTGCGGGCAGCCCCATTGGACAACGCTATTATACGGGCTGGCGGAGGTTCTGTCAATCCGGCGCAAACGCCGTGCGCGCCTTGACTTTCCGCGGACGCTATTATACAATAAATTCAAGTATCTGTATTTACAGGTTTACAGCTTTACGGGACAGCACGAAAGAGAGTATGTCTATGAAAGACTCCAACAACAGGGATTTCCGGCTCGAGCACGAGGACGGCGGTCCCGGCTTTGACCGGGGCAGCTATAAGATCACGTGGAATTCCGGAAAAAAGACCTACAGCTATCAGTCCAGCCACGGAAGGCACAGCTACAGCAGCCGGAAAAATCCGCTTCCGGCTCCGCATGAGCCGCCGCGCACACCGGCAAAGCGCCCGGGACCCAATCAAATTCGGAAAAAGTCCATCATTCCGCTCGGCTGCGTGGCTGCCATGTGGATCGGGCGCGCCCTGTCCGGCGGGCTGAGCAGCCTCGGCGGCATCATCCGCTGTGCGGTGCTGTCGATGATCGTATTTGCGGTGCTGCGCCTGTTCTTCCCGGACAAGCTGGTCGACGCGCCGGAGGCAAAGCTAGATGCGCCGCAGCCGGAAAAGACGGCTGCAAAGGAAGCGCCCAAGCCGGGATCCAAGCCCGAGCCGAAGCCGGAGCCTGCGGCGCAGACGGAAAAGAGAAAGTCGACCGGGAACGCGGAGCTGGACGAGGTCCTGCGTCAGGGCGAGCAGTCCATCGCGGAGATTCGGCGGCTCAACGATGAGATTCCGGACTTCAAAATTTCTGCGCAGCTCAAGCAGCTCGAAATTCTGACCGGGCGCATCTTCAGCTTCGTCGAGCAGCACCCCGAGGATGTGCGCCAGATCCGGCAGCTGCTCAACTATTACCTGCCGACGACGATCAAGCTGCTTCAGCAGTACGTCGTGCTCCAGAATCAGGGGATGCGCATGGGCAACATCGACGAGGGAATGCAGAAGATCGAAAATATGCTCGACAAGGTGATCGTCGCGTTCCAGAAGCAGCTCGATTCGCTGTTTGAAAGCGACGTTGTGGACATCACCGCCGACGTTCAGGTCATGGAGCAGATGATGGCGTCGGAGGGGCTTGTAGCAGACAAGATTGAGCTTGGGAACCCCTGAATCGATCCCCGACCGCGGACGACGGATCTTTTCCGCCAATGCTGCGGTTTGAAAAACTTGAAATACACAAAGTATTCCTGCGTCTTTCAAACCTTGCCTTGACAAAAAATCTCTCGCCGTCCACAGCCGTTGATTGAATCAGGGCTTCCCCAACCGCGAATAACGTGAAATGTGCATAAAGGAGAGAATCACATGGAAGAAGAAAAAATCCCGCAGCTGACACTGACGCCCAATTTGGAAGAGAACGCTCCCGCACCGGCGGTACAGGAGGAGAAAGCCCCCGCGCCGGAGGCTGGCCCCGATATGTCCATGCTCTCTGAGGCGGAGCAGAAGGCGGTTCGCGCATTTGCCGAGCAGATCGATCTGACCGATGCGAACCAGGTCATTCAGTACGGCGCGGCGGCGCAGAAAAATATCGCGGATTTCTCGGAATCCGCGCTGGAAAAGGTCAAGACCAAGGACATGGGCGAGCTGGGCGACATGGTCGCGAGCCTGCTGGTGGAGCTCAAGACCTGCGACGAGCCGGAAAAGAAGAAGGGGCTTGCGGGTCTGTTCCAGAAGGCGGAGATCAGCGCCGAGACCATGCGCGCCAAATATGCCGTGGCGGAGACGAATGTCGACCGCATCTCCGGAGAGCTTGAAAAGCATCAGGTCAAGCTCATGAAGGATGTCGCCGTGATGGACCAGATGTATGAGAAGAATCTCGGCTACTTCAAGGAGCTGACGATGTACATCCTCGCCGGCA
>CAKTVN010000142.1 GCA_934623545.1 uncultured Oscillospiraceae bacterium | reverse complement strand
CGCCCAAAGCGCGCCGTACACAAAAGGGCGGTATTGAGCGCGTCCGGATTGCCGGTGACCTCAATTACGCAATTTGCGCCGCGCCCCTCCGTCACAGCCTTGACCTTTTCCGTGAGCTCCGGGTCGGAGGGGTCAAAAACGTGATCGGCGCCGAGCTTTTGCGCCAGTTCGCGCCGCTCGGGCGAAAAATCGAGCGCAATGACCGGATATGCGCCGCCGATGCGCGCGTACTCGACCGCGAACTGACCAAGCAGCCCAAGCCCGACGACCATACAGCTTTCGCCGATCTCCATCCCGGTCTTGCGGATCGCGGCAAGAGAGAAGATCGAGATAAAAGCGAGGGAAGCCTCCGCAAGAGAAATATCGTCATAGGGAATGCGGATGACATTTTCCCGGGCGTAGACATTGTACTCCTGATGCCTGCCCCAGAAGCCGATGACGCGGTCGCCGGGGCGGATGTCGGTGATCCCGGCTCCGACCTCCTCGACGATGCCGCTGACGCTGTAGCCGAGGACGCGCGGCCAGGGACGAAGATTGCCGCGCGCACCGCCGCAGTTTGGGTCGCCGGTGACGTTTGCGCGCTCGGTCCCGGCGCTCAGCGCGCTGTAGCAGGTCCGCACGCCGACAGTTCCGGCTGTGACGTCCGGACGCGCCACATCCAGCAGCTCCGCCGTATTCGGCGCCGTAAAAGCGATTTGTTTCATATCTGCTGCCCCCTTCAGACTGCGTCGTTTCGGACGACGAGCACCATTTTGCCTGCGCTGCGGCCGGACTGCATTTCCTCATGCGCCTGCTCTGCCTGCGACATAGGGAACACCTTGTAGATCGTCGGACGCACCTCGCCGCTCTCGACCTTCGGCCAAAGGATCTCGGTCATTTCGGTCAGAAGCTGCTTCTTCTGCGCCGGGGTGCGGCTGCGAAGGTTCGTGCCGATCAGCCGTGTTCTTCTTGCATACATACTGCGCATATCGACTTTCGTAAAATCGTCTGCCAGCGTTGCGATCATGATCCAGCGGCCGTCGAAGTTCATATACGGCAGGCATTCGCCAACGGTGTCTCCGCCGAGGCAGTCAATCGTGATATCCACACCGCGTCCCGCTTCCAGCTCAGCCTTCATGACATCCTTGAGCGACTGGCGAGAGGTATTGACGATGAGATCAGCGGGCAGATGCTGGATTTTCTGCTCCAGCTCGTCGTTCATGACGGTCGTAATGACTCGCGCACCAAAGGCTTTCGCCATCGGGATAATCACGCTGGCAAGACCGCTTGCACCTGCCTGCATGAGAAGCGTATCACCGGCTTTGATCTTACCCTCCAGACACAGGAAGAGGTAAGCGGCACCATAGACTTCAGGCAGTGCCGCAGCCTGAACCATGGACAATCCTTTGGGGATCGGCATGAGCAGCCCTTCCGGAACGGCTACATATTCGGCGTATCCGCCGCTGCCAAGCAGCGCGCAGACCTTGTCTCCGACGTGCCATTTGCCCTCTTTTTCGACCCCACTGCCGACCGCCCTAATGATGCCCGCAGCTTCCAGTCCGAAATAATCCGGCCAGCCGGGAGGGGGCGGATACTGTCCGGCGCGCTGGAGCAGATCCGCGCGGTTGATGCCTGCGGCGTAAATTTCAAGCAGGACTTCGTCGTCATGTACCTCCGGCATGGAAACTTCGGACCAGTGCAGATGACTGTCTGCTCCGTTCAGCATTGCATACATAGAATCACCTCATGTGTAATTTGCGGGGAAATGTCCCCCTTCCTGCAAAGTATACATCTTTTCTGGGAAACGGAACATGGACGAAACAGAGTAAAAAATGTAAGAAACGGAAGTGATCACATGGGGATCGCCTTTGATCTCAGCGTGCGGCATCAGGTCGTCGCAGCAAACGCGCACTACTATAAAACGCAGACAGACGAACGATATATCGACCGCACGCTTCAGCATCACGACCTGATCTATCTGATCGACGGCGGCTGGAGCATCGCGGAAGGGGAACGGGAATACGCGCTGGAACGGGACGACGTGCTGCTGCTCGCCGCCAGACGGCACCACTATACGCGCCAGCCGTGCCGCCCGGAGACGAGGACGTTCTGCATCCACGTGACCAGCCTTCCGCAGGACAGCGCTGAAAATCCGGCGGCGATGCAGTTGCCGACGCTTTTGCATATGAGCGCTGCGCCGGGGGTAAAGATGTATTTTGAGGAGATCGTCCGGACGTTCTGGGTCGACGCGCCGTTCCGGCAGGAGCGAATGTCCGCGCTGCTTGATTTGCTGCTGTTGGAGCTGCATCGCGAACAGCTGTGCCAGTCGATGCAGCGGAACGACATCGCCGCGCAGGCGATCGAGATTGTCACGGCTGCGCCGCACCGCCGCTATCCGGCGAAGGAAGTGGCGGATATGCTCCACGTCAGCACAAAGACGCTGAACCACGCGATGCACGCCAGGGTCGGAATGCCGTTTTACGCGTATCAGAAGAACCAGAAGCTGGAGATGATCGCTTCGCAGCTTGAGATGGAGCCGGAGCTCCGGCTGCGGGAGGTCGCGGAGGCGTTCGGATTTCATGATGAATTTCATATGAGCAAGGCATTCAAGCAGAAATATCATATCTCGCCGCTGAATTATCGCAAGATCAAAACACATTCGGAAAAATAGGCGCGGCGATGTGATTTGCCGTGCGCGCCCGGACTGAAGAAGCAAAAGTGCGCGGAGCGGATATACCGCTCCGCGCACTTTTTGTACGAGAAGGAAAGCGGGGGCGAAACGTTTCCCGCGCCTTTGACGCGGTTATTTTGCTTGTTGTTCTAACGCCAAGCTTGTGGTATGATAACAATAATAATGAAATGAAATACAAAAGGATGGATAATCTATGCTCCACGGTTTTATCAGAGCCTGTGCTGTGTCGCCCGCGCTGCGCGTGGCGGACTGCGGCTACAACGCGCAGATGACGATCGAGGCGATGCGGCGCGCGGCGGAGGACGGCGTACAGCTGGCGGTCTTTCCGGAGCTGGGGCTGACGGGATACACCTGCTCCGATCTGTTTTTGCAGCAGCCGTTGCAAAGAGCAGCGGAGGCGGCGCTGGCGGAAATTTTGAAAGCCAGCGAAACGCTTGAATTGGTCGTGCTGGTGGGGCTGCCGGTCGCTGTGGACGGAAAGCTCTATAACTGTGCCGCAGTTTTGTGCCGTGGCACGCTGCTGGGGCTTGTCCCGAAGACCTATATCCCGAATTACGGCGAGTTTTATGAGCGGCGGCATTTTTCGCCCGCGCCCGCGCGCACACGGACGATCTGCTTTGCGGGGCAGAGCGTGCCGTTCGGCACGCGGCTGCTCTTCCGCTGCGCCTCCATGCCGGAGTTTACACTGGCGGCTGAGGTCTGCGAGGACCTCTGGGCGCCGCTCCCGCCGAGCACGGCGCACGCGCTCGCCGGAGCGACTGTGATCGCGAACCTCTCTGCGAGCGACGAGACCGTCGGAAAGGCGGAATACCGCCGTCAGCTCGTGTCGCAGCAGTCGGCGCGGCTGCTCTGCGCCTATCTTTACGCAGACGCGGGGCATGGCGAGTCGACGACGGACATGGTCTTTGCCGCGCACGATCTTATCTGTGAGAATGGGGCGCTGCTGGCGGAGAGCAAGCCCTTCCGCGAAGGCTATGCCTGCACGGAGCTCGACCTTGGAAGAATGCTCTCAGAGCGCTGCCGCAACACGAGCTTCCAGCCGGAGGCGTGCGGCGAGGAAGGCTATACGACTGTTTCCTTCGACCTCCCGCTGCGCAAGGTGGAGCTGACGCGCGCGTTCTCACCGACGCCGTTTGTCCCCGTGAGCGACACAGCGCGGGCGGAGCGCTGTGAGCTGATTTTGGAGATGCAGGCGGATGGGCTTTCAAAGCGCATCGAGCACGCGCACGCGAAGACCGCCGTGATCGGCATTTCCGGAGGGCTCGACAGTTGTCTGGCGCTGCTGGTGGCGGTGCGCGCGATGAAGCGGCTGCGCCGCCCGATGACCGACATTCTGGCAGTCACCATGCCGTGCTTCGGCACGACACACCGCACGCGCTCGAACGCGGAGATCCTCTGCGACGAGCTCGGCGTCAGCTTCCGGGAAATTCAGATCGCAAACACCGTCCGCAGCCACTTTGCGGACATCGGGCAGAGCGAAGATGTACAGGATGTGACGTATGAGAACGCTCAGGCGCGGGTGCGGACGCTGGAGCTGATGGACCTTGCGAACCGGACCGGCGGTCTGGTGGTCGGCACGGGCGATCTGAGCGAGCTGGCGCTGGGCTGGGCGACCTATAACGGCGACCATATGAGTATGTACGGCGTCAACGCGGGTGTCCCCAAGACGCTGGTGCGGCACATCGTGCGCTATGAGGCGGACATCACGGAGCGCGGCGCGCTGCGTGCGGTGCTGCTGGACATTCTCGACACGCCGGTAAGCCCGGAGCTTCTCCCGGCGAAGGAGAACGGCGAGATCGCGCAGCAGACGGAGTCGCTGGTCGGACCGTATGAGCTGCATGATTTTTATCTTTATTATGTGCTGCGTTTCGGCTTCTCCCCGGCGAAAATTTACCGGCTGGCGCAGAAGGCGATGGACGGGCGATATTCGGACGAGGCGCTGCTGCACTGGCTGAAGAATTTCTACCGCCGCTTTTTCCAGCAGCAGTTCAAGCGCAGCTGTCTGCCAGACGGACCGAAGATCGGTTCAGTCACGCTCTCGCCGAGAGGCGACTGGCGGATGCCGAGCGATGCGTGCGCGGCGGTCTGGCAGAAGGAATTGGAAGAGCTTTGAGCGTACAAAGCTCGTTTGCGACTGCGCCGCAGTGCCGTTTTTATACTGATATTCAATTAAGGCAACACCGCATAATTGCGTCTACGCGCTTCGCCGGATCTTTTCCACCAATTCTGCGGTTTGAAAAGCTTGAAATACATACAGTATTCCTGCACTTTTCAAACCTTGACTTGGCGAAAAAT
>CAKTVN010000141.1 GCA_934623545.1 uncultured Oscillospiraceae bacterium | reverse complement strand
TGGACGAGACCTGCCGCTTGCGGCGGGGTGAGGGATATGGAGCTTGCGAGGACGAGCCGCCGGAGGCACAGTTGCGGTCTCAACGCAAAAGCGGCACTGCGGTGCAATCGCAGAAGTGCTCCGCGCCTTTGGCGCGGTCGGGCGGACAGCACCCGCAAGGGGTGTGCCGCATCCGTAAGGCTCCTTCGCCGCCAACGGCTGCGCAATATTTCAAGCTTTTCAAACCGCAGGATTGGCGGAAAAGAGCCGCCGGAGGGCGAAGAAGTAATTGCGCGGTGCTGCCTTTATAAAACGAGTCTATTATGCTTTGCGGTGCTTGCAAACCGCTTCATGCTGCGCATATTGCACGGTTTTTCCACGTTGCACGGACAGTTTCTCCGGAAAAACGGCTTTTTCATAAAAATGTGTATTTCTACGGTGGAATATCCGGGAAAGCGCAGGAACACAAAGCTTTTTCGTGAATTTTCGCGCGAAACATTCACAAAACGGTCGAACTCCGCGTCGCTGCTGGCTTGCAAAGAGACCGCCGGACAGGTTATACTGTGAACAGAGGAATGAACCGGCTGCGGCTGCGCCGCGCCGTGAAAGGAGAAACAAAATGCTTCTGATCCGAAATGCGCACATCAAGACCATGGTCGGTCCCGACCTGCCGAACGGCTGTCTGCTGATCGAGGACGGCAAGATCTCCGCCGTCGCGCCTGTCATCGACCCGCCCGCCGGCGCGCGCGTCATCGACGCGCAGGGGCGCCTGCTCACCCCCGGCTGCGTGGAGGCGCACTGCCACATCGGTCTGGACAACGAAGGAATGCGTTGGGAGGGCTGGGATCTCAATGAGATCGTCGACCCGCTGACGCCGCAGCTGCGCGCGATCGATTCCATCAATCCCCAGGACGAGGCGTTCGAGCTGGCGATCCGCGGCGGCGTTACCACCGCCTGCACCGGTCCGGGCAGCGCCAACGTCGTCGGCGGCACGTTCGCCATCATCAAGCTGGTCGGCAAGCGTGTGGACAAGATGGTCCTGCGCGCTCCGGCGGCGATGAAGTGCGCCTTCGGCGAGAACCCGAAGAACTGCTACGGTCAGGGCAAGCAGAAGAGCCCCATGACCCGTATGGCGGTCGCCGCGCTGCTGCGCGAGCTTCTGATACGCACGCGGCGCTACCGCGACGATCTGGAGGCGGGCAAGAATCCTCCGTTCGACATGAAGCTCGAAGCCATGCTGCCGGTCATCAACCGCGAGATCCCGATCAAGTGCCACGCGCACCGCGCCGACGATATTCTCACCGCCGTGCGCATCGCGCGCGAGTTTGATCTGAAGCTCACGCTGGACCACTGCACGGACGGCGCACTGATCGCCGATGAGCTCGCGGAAGAAGGCTATCCGGTCTTCATCGGTCCGACCCTCGGCGGCAAGAGTAAGATCGAGCTGCGCAACAAGAGCTTTACGACGCCTGCGGCGCTCTATCGCGCCGGCTTGCAGGTCAGCATCATCACTGACGCGCCTGTCATTCCGCTTCAGAATCTGCCGCTCGCGGCGGGGCTTGCAGCGGCAGCGGGACTCCCCATGGAAGAAGCCTGGCACGCGATCACCATCACGCCTGCCCGCAGCCTCGGCGTGGACGACCGTGTCGGCAGTCTGGAGCCGGGCAAGGACGCAGACGTCGTGCTCTGGACGGCGGATCCGCTCACGACCATCGGCGGTGAAGCGCTCATGACGATCGTCAACGGCGAGATCGTCTGGCAGTCGCCCGAGGCGCAGCTCTGAGATACAGATACATTTATTTATAAGCATAAAAATCCCATCAGAGTGTTCTGATGGGATTTTTTGAGCTTGTCAAAAACCTTGTAGAGTTCCGCCGCGCACGGCGGAATAAAATGTGAGACGAGATTCCGTGATTTTATCAAAATCACGGAATCGGTTTCGCCAAAGGCGGAACCTTTCTGATTAAAGAATTTAATCAGAAAATAGTATTACACAATGCAAGTGTAGAAATCGTGCGTCAGGGACGCGCGATGTATGCGAGCGGCATTGTGCAGCCTTTTCAAACGCGATGGCAGCGAAGCGAATCGCGTTTGAGAGCTTGTCAAAAGTTCTTTTTGACAAGCTCAGCGAGCGCCAGAAATTTCTTGTCGGTCTGGATGCTGTGCGTCAGGAATTTTCCGTCCCGGAACAGGGCATAGGTCGTGACCGGCGCGGGGACGCTCTGCGCCGCGTTCCGGTCGGTGATGTGGATCACGGTCAGGGGAATGCCGTGCGTCTTGGCAGCCTCCTGCACTCGTGGGACCCAGTAGAAGGTGAAGGGGCACTGGTCGGTATAATAGAGAACGAAGCCGTCCGCGCCGACGCCGGGGTGCCGGGCGCACGCCTTGAACTGCGGCGGCTGGGCGCCCGCTTCCAGCGGCAGGTACAGAAGCTCGATCCCGCAGTCGGAGCGGTCCGCGACCGTGAAGCCCTTGTACGCCAGAAACTTCGGGTCCGCCAGAAATTCGCGCTTGCGCCCCTCGGCGGACAGAATGCAGAGCCCCTTGCGTCCCTGCGCCCGGGCATCCCGGATGCACTGCGCCAAAAGGTCGCTTGAATAGCCGTGCCCCTTCATGGACCCGGCGATCCACAGGCAGTTGATATAGAGATAACCCTCGGCTTCGATCGGGACCCACGCCATCTCTGCCGGGATGTACTCGATGAAGCACTTACCGCGCTCCTCACTCCGGTAGAATACGAGCCCTTCGTCGAGCCGCTGCTTCATCCATTCCTTTTTGGCAAGCGCCTGCTTGCCCGACATGGCGCAGCAGATGTGCTCCTTGTCAATGTTCTCCCTTGTGATTCGGATGTAATTCATGTCAAAGCTCCTCTCAAAGCAGAAACGGTTTATTTGCTTTTGCGGGGCGGCAGATGGAGCGTCCCGAGCCGCGCGACGAACCGCCGTGCCAGCCGCTTTTCCCGGAAGGCTTCTATATACTGCGGCAGCTCCTGGCAGAGCGCCTTCATCGTGAACAGGTCCGATACGGCGGAGGCGGCTGTTAAGGGGAACCCCTCTGGCTGTCCCTGCACGAGCGCGTGAAGACCGTAGCCGCTGACGGTGGCAGTCGCGGTCAGCTTGAAAAGCTGCTCGCAGATCTTCTGAAATTTTCGTTTGCAGGACAAAAGCTCCTCGAAGTCGGAGTAGTCGCCCTGCTCCTGCCGTGCGATCATTTTCTCGATCTGCGCCAGATAGGCTTGCCTCGCGGCGGAGAAGGACCGGTCCTTCCGCAGCTGCACGAAGCGCTCCAGCGGGATGCTCCGCAGGTCGGCGGGCAGCGCAAGCTCGATGCTGCTTTTTGCGGTCTCGAACGCAAGACCGCCTGCGCCGCAGAGCGCAAGCTCCCGGTCGTTCAGGTAGCGGGAATATTTTGTAGCGTCCGTGATCATTTCATAGCCGTTTTGATGGGAGATCACATTGGCGAGAAGGCTCATGTAAACGAAGGTCAGGTCGCTTGAGATGCGGATGCCCTCGGGGCAGGGGACCGCGAGGTGATGCTCGATGCAGAACTCAAAAAAGTCGCGCGAATATTTTCCCTCGAAGAGCGTAGAATCCTGAAAAGTGGGCTCGCGCCAGCGCTCGATCCTCCCGCCGGGGAGCCCTTCGCGGAAATACGGTCGGTAGAGCTGCGGACGCGACAGGAATTTTTCAAATTCCTCGCACGCGAGGACCGCAGCGCTCGCGCCCTCGTCGGGGGAGGCGTGATAGGGGCGGATGAGGTCCGTTTCGCCCATGACGGTCCGGGTGGCTTCGCGCAGATGGATGGCGTGAGAATGCCAGGTGTCCGGGAAGATCGGGCGGAGCGTGTCAAAATAGAGCAGCGCGAACTTCAGCCAGCTTTCGCTTTGCACCTCAAAGCCGGGGAAATAGATCATGTCTCTCATGTGCAGCCCTCCGCGGCGAAAATGGTGGATGCTTTTTACAGCTCTATTGTACGCCGGTCGAGGGGGAATTGCAAGGAGGGGGGGCGTTTTGCGCCCAGAATGCCTTTGGAGAACAAATGAAAGGCTGCGTGATGCACGTAGGTAAGATTTATTTGATACCATATATGACACCATACTATAATAGCTACAAAGAGTGCATATCATGCGCTCCCATGCTGATGGCACGGGACTTTTGCGGTGCAGCCATGCATACAGCGCTGTGCGCTGTAATTGTGCTATAATGAGACTGGACAGAGAAACGGAGGAGGTCAAATCGTGAAGACGATTGAGTATTATATGGATCTTCCGTACCGTCTGGAGCTTGTTCCGGACACGGAGGGCGGTTTTGTAGCCTCGTATCCGGAGCTGCGCGGCTGCCTGACCAGCGGCGAAACGGCGGAAGCGGCACTCAAAAACGCGCAGGACTGCAAACGTGAATGGCTGACCGCTGCACTGGAAGATGGCTATGAGATTCCGGAGCCGACGTCTGATGACGAGTATTCCGGTCAGTTCAAGCTGCGGCTTGCGAAGTCACTGCACCGCGCGCTTGCGGAAAACTCCAAGCGCGAGGGTATCAGCATGAACCAGTATTGCCTGTATTTGCTGACGAAAAACAACGCCGAGTTTCGCCACGGCGCATAACGAATCGTAAGATGCAGAAACCTCCATCCAACTGCGGATGGAGGTTTTCTTTATAAGCGCCGGTCTGTGCATGGCACAGAGTGGAGCCGTATTGGCATAATAAAATCCGCGATCCCGATGGGATCGTGGATTTTATGGTGGACAGTACAGGACTCGAACCTCATCGTCAGAACAGACGTGCCACTGGCACGTCTGTTCTTCCTCACTCCATGCACGTCAAGATCCATCCGTTCGTATTTTTCTGTATTTTAATTATAATATGCACACATTTTAGATGAAAAAATTCTGTTTTTACGGGAATTTATCTGTTGCGTCCATCACGTTTTTGCCCAGTCTGGGTCACGGTTTGGGTCAGGCGACATACAGACTCAATATTTTGTCCGCAGATAGGTTTCTACCGCCGTCAAAAACGTCCCTGCCGACTGCACCTGCTCGGCG
>CAKTVN010000140.1 GCA_934623545.1 uncultured Oscillospiraceae bacterium | reverse complement strand
ATACTTTTTTCTGGCAAGACAGAAATGGGACCAAACAGCAAACCAGCGCAGCGTTTGCTGTTTGGAGAGGACGAGCAACGGAATGGACGAGCTTTCGCGCTTGCGCGGAAGCGAGGGATATGGAGTTTGTGAGGACGAGCCGCCGGAGGCACAGTTACAGCGCGGCTGTAAAAAACGGAACTTCCGGTGAATCCGGAAAAGAGCCTGTGCCTTCGGCACAGATAGAGCGTCACCCCTTTGGGGTGACAAAAGCCCGCCTTGCGGCGGAGTTTTTTATTCCACCAGACGGAGCCTCCTCGCCGCCGTCTTTGCTTCGCTGCGGCGGCTGACGCCCAGCTTTGTCAGAATGTGGCTGACGTGCGTTTTGACCGTCGGAAGCTTGATGTCCATGATCTCGCCGATCTCGGCGTTGCTCTTGTCGGCGCACAGAAGCTTGAGCACCTGAAGCTCCGTCGCCGTCAGCGTGGCAGCCGCGCCGAGCCGCGGCTGCAAAAACGCGGGATAATTTGCAGCCTGCTGCCGCACGGCTGCGGTCAGGCGCTTGAGCCAGCGCTTGTCCTTTTCCCACTGGCAGTCCTCCAAAAGCGGCAGCACCGCGCAGCCATAGACGCTGATTGTGCGGATGAAACGGTATTCCCGCGCCGCGTCCAGCGCCGCGCAGAGGCTCTCGCGCCATGCAGCGTCCTTTTTCCGGCGCAGCGCAATGGCGCGCAGGACATTCAGGTGAATGCCGTCGATGTGGCGCGCGCAGGCGGTGCAAAACGGCTCCAGCGGCGCGAGCGTCAGAAGCGCCGCATCCGGCTTTCCGTCCGCCAGCTCGACCATCGCCTGCGTAAAATACTGATACCGGCGGAGGATATTCACGTTCAGCGGGTCGCGCGGCGCTTTCTCGCGGTACCACGCCTCCGCCGTGTCCAGATCGCCCTGATGCAGCGCGATGCGGCACAGCATCGCATCCAGATTCGGCACGAAGCGCTGCGTCGCCGGGTCTGTGAAGCGCTCATAGAGCGACAGTGCCGTCCGGCGCGCGTCCTCAGCGTGCCCGGCATCCACCTGACTGCGGACCAGCAGCCCGACGTTCGCAAATTCCACATCCGCCGTGCCGCCGCGCTGAATTTCGCCCAGGCGCGCGACCAGCGTCAGCATCTGCATGGAAATATCCTCGCCCTTTTCAAACTTGCTCTCGGCGAGGGCGCAGTCCGCAAGCCCGACGCCGTCCGTTCCCAAAATTCGCTCGACCGGAGCGCGCATGGTGCTGTAGAGCAGTTCGTCCTTTTTGCTCCAGTCGGAAAAGTCCTTGCCGCCGTTCATGATGCTTGGCATCGTGCTCGTGACGGAAAACGATGGGAGCGCGATCTCGCGGTTGGCGAGCATCTGCGCCGCGGCGGGGATGAGCTTCGTCAGCTCGCGCACGCTGCGCTGCGGCAGCGAGATATCCAGCCAAGCAAGGCGGCTGCGCGCCTGACGTCCCGCCGCGTCCGCCCGGTCGCAGCGGCCGGCAAAAGCCCGCAGCTCGCGGTACCAGCGCTCGGAGCCCTCGTAGTCCGCACTCAGCACGCAGAGCATACTCATGCTCTGCATCAGCGCCGGAGAGGCAAGGATCTCGCTTTGCGGAAGGGCGCGATAATACTGCTCCATCTCGCGGTAAAAGCCCATGCCGGGGTGGCGCTCCGCGCTGCGGATCAGCAGCTCCGACGCCTTGTTGTGGTCCTTCGCCTCGGTGTAGCATTCCAGCGCGTGCGGATAGTCCTCGTGCAGCTCATAGTAAAGCCCCGCGCGGCTAAGGAGCGCCCGGCGCTTGTCGTCGGTATACTCCCGGTCCATCTCCCACAGCAAAAACTGCCGGAACTGCGGCCAGAAGCGCAGCTGCTGCCCGCCGCCGTACTGCATCATCGTGGTCGTGCGCTGAAGCCGGTCCAGCAGCTCGCCCGCGTTATTGTCGCCGCTGATCATCCGTGCAAGCTCGAGATCGAAGTGCTCAAACGGTGCGAGCTCCAGAAGAAAGCGGCGCACCGGGAGGTCAAAGCGGCGGTAGACCGCCGTCTCGAAATAGAGAAACAGCTCATGATATGCCTGTGCGCTGACCTCCGGCGTAAAGCGCTTGGCGCCCCGCATACAGTACGCGGTGATGTGCACCGCCAGCGGATAGCCGATCGACTCGGCGTGCAGCCGGGAAAGCTCCGACTCGCTGAGCGTAAGGTCATAGGTCTGAAGGAGCCTTTTCGTCTGCTCGCGGTCGAGCAGCAGCGCCCGCGCGTCGAGCGTCTGCATCAGCCCCGTATACTGAAACGCCATCAGCCATCCGGGCGGCACGCCGCGCGAGAGCAGCACGAACCGCTGCTCCGGGCAGTCGCGGATCAGGGCGCACAGCGCCTGCTGCTCCGCCTCGTCCTGAAGCTGCTGAAGCTCGTCCAGAAGCAGAATGTCCCAGTCATCCCCCGCCGAGGGCAGCGAAAAGCCCGGAGCGCCGGCGTCCCGGCGGCAGACGCGCCGCCCGGCGACGAGCGCCTCGGCGACCGCGGTCTTTCCGAAGCCGCAGGGCGCACTGAACATCAGAATGCGCCCATGCTCCATGACCGCCTTGAACGTCGCCGCGATCTCCGGCTTGATGATGATGCTGCCAGCCATTTCAGCTCCTCCTTGGTCACTCAAAAAGGCTGCATCCGGCGCCCGTCTCCGGGGCGGAGATGCAGCCTGTTCATCCGGATGCGGGGGAGAGATCCCCCATCCTTCTGTTTTTCAGTATACGCGCGGCGCGCCGGTTTGTAAATCATACCAAAGTATGACTTTCCCTGCATATCACAGCTCAGAGCAGCGTTTTTGTAATTCTTTCCGCGAACAAATCCAGTTTTTGGGCGATGCCGGGGCTGTCCTGCGCGCTTCCGGGGTCGTTCGCCGTCTGAAGCAGGCAGAAGCGCGGCGGAAGATTCACGCCCTTGTTCATGCACATCGCGCCCATGATCTGCCGCGCGAGCAGGTCGCTGCCGGAATAGCCGGAGACGACGATCGCGAAGACATACTTGTCGCTCAGGTCGCGCAGGACGGAGATGTTGGTGAGGCGGTTGAAAAACGCGGTCATGTTCGCCGGGACGGCGTCGTTGAAGTTCGGGCAGAGGAGCAGGATCGCGCTGCTCTGCTGCACCGCCGGGAGCACCTCTTCGGTGATCGCGCCGCCGTAGAAGCAGCGGCTGTTTTCCGCAAAATGCAGGCACGCATCATACGAGCAGCCGCGGCAGTCGAAGACAGTTCCGTTCTGGAGCGAAAGCTCCCGCGTCTGAATTTCCGGCGGAAGCCGCCGGAGCACCTCGCGCCCCATCCAGACGGTGTTCGACCGGCGGTTGCTCGACGCATGGAGCATCAGAAGCTGCGGCTGCGGGCACTTCGGAGGCACCGCCGTCAGCGTCCGGCGCACAAGCTCGCGTGCACGGAGAAAATACGCCTCCTCCAGCGAGACGCCGAGGTTCTTCGCGGCGATGTGCTGGTTATAGAGCGAGCCCGTGCCCTCGACGAGCGGCTTTCCGGGAAAGGCGCAGCCGGCGGCGTTCGCCGCGAGCGCGATCGCCTGCGCCGCCGCCTTGGTATAAAGCTCGCCGTCGCCATCGACCAGAATGCCGCCCGTGCTGCCCTCAAGCGAGTGCGCACAGCGGCGCAGCGTGCGCAGCAGGACGTGCAGCTCCGCGCCCGCGCCAAAGTCGTCGACATGGAGCGCAAAGAGGATGCGCGCGCCGCACAGCCCGTTTTCCATGTCCTCCGTGTGCACGCGGCACACCTCAATTCCTTCCAGCGCAAAGGACAGCAGGCGCTCCATCCGCGGGCTTGTACCCAGCTGGATCAGATGCAGCTTTTTCATAGATACCGGAACTCCTTCAGCGCTGCGCAGCAGTCTCGGATGCGCGCCATCAGCTCCGGGCAGACCGGTTCGCGCACGATGCGCTGCCCGTTCTCCGTCCACCGGCTCCGGCAGCCGAACACATATCCGCCGAGTGGGACTGCACCGTAATAAATTTCTCCGCGAAGCATCCGCAAAATCGAGATCGCCGCCGAGGACAGCCCCGGCGCGAGATAGGGCTTGAAGCCCAGCTCGCGCACGCGCAGATTTGCCTCCCGCGTCCGCTCCGTCAGCTCCCGCGACACCGCGTCGTCGTAGCCCTCGTCCGGGGCGTTCGCCGCGATCAAGCCCGCCCCATGCGGACCGTAGACGCGCCCATTTCGGAAGTCGATGTGCATTTTCTCCGCCATATACGTGGCGCGCGCCGCCATGACGCCCAGCCCGAAGCCCTGTACCTGCTCCGGCAAAAGCCCGCCGAAGTCGGTCACGCCGTCTTCGTTCTGATTGCTCATCAGCACCAGCGCCCGCGCCAGATGGTCGACCGGGTCGGACACCTGACAGAACAGCCCCGTAAAGCCCGCCCGGCGCGCCTGCGCGGCATAGCCGCGGAGCATCTCGCGGTTTGCCTCAAACTGCGCCATGCGCACGTCCTTCTGCTCGCTTCCGAGCGCGGGGACGCCGCGCGAGGCGGTGAAGATCAGCACGTCGCAGTCAAACAGCCGCTCCTCCGGGCAGAGCGTCACGCGCGGCATGGAGGCTCCGTCCCGAATGGGAAGTATCTGATTCATTTCCAGCTCATAGCGCGCGCACATCGGCGCGTAGGGGTCATAGACGGCGATCTCCGCAAGCTCCTCGCCGAGCAGCTTGAGTCCCGTGAGCACCGTCCCGCCCACGTCGCCGAGCCCGACGAGCGTGACGCGAAGACCGCTCTTTTTCCGCCGCAGCTGCGCCTCCAGCACCGGAAAGGCGTTGCGGTACGCCGGGTCAAGCACCGCCGCGCCGTGCGCCTCGATGCACGTGCGCAGCGCCTGCGGAAGCTCCGGTGCGCGCGCCGTACACGGAAGAAGACACTCCGGTCCGGCGGTCTCGCCCAGCTCCTCCGGGCGCGCGATCGCATAAAGCCCGCGCGCCGCCTCGCTCCGGTCCTCGCGCAGCAGCACCAGCGGCGCGTGCGGCGCGTCGACCGGGCGGCTGTCCGGC
>CAKTVN010000139.1 GCA_934623545.1 uncultured Oscillospiraceae bacterium | reverse complement strand
CGGTCGAAAGAAAGAATACCAAAGGGGGATTTCGATTTCCCCCTTTGGAATCCCCTTAAAACGACCAAGAAGGGGGTCGCGACCCCCTTCTTGGATTTTCCCAGGAGTTTGGTTTGTGCAAAGTGTATTTCAAGCCACCAAAAAACGCGATGCAGATGCGAATTGGATAGACCGGCGAGGTAGTCGAAATACTCTGCGGCTCTTTCGACTTCCATACGTCAAATATTCAACGGGCGCTAACGGAACGACGCGCATGGCGTATCGTGCGATGCGGAAACCCGATTCTACGGTCGCCCGAAGGGCGTTCGGACTACGGACAAAGAAACGAAAAAACGTAAAATGTCACGACCTGTTTTTCTGCGCGTAAGCGCTATAGAACGCATCCTGCGCCTCTTTTTTGCATACTTTTTTCTGGCAAGACAGAAAAAAGTATGCCGTCGGAGACACAGTTGCGGTGTCACCGCAAGCATGGTACTGCGGTGAATACGAAAAAGCTCTGTGCCTTCGGCACAGATAAGGTGTCACCCTTTACAGGGGACAAAATCGCCGCCCATTTGGGTGGCGGTTTTTCAGTCCAGCTTCCCTACCAGCTCCCGGTAGGGACTTTCTATGGAGGATTGCTCGCCTGCCTGCGCCATATGCGCGGCAAGCTTCTTTTTCGCGGCGTCGGCAGAGATGACGGTTCCCGCGCCTGCGATGCAGCCGCCGGGGCACGCCATGCCCTCAAGCAGATAGCCGTCCAGCTTGCCTGCCTTTGCCAGCATCAGAAGCTTGCGGCACTCGCGCAGACCGTCGGCGCGCTGGGTTTTGATCTCCACATCCGGGTGCTCGCGGCGTATGATCTCCTCCACTGCCGCGGCGACGCCGCCTGCGGCGGCAAAGCCGCGCCCGGCGCCGGTCCCATCGTGCAGGTCCTCGGTGTCGGGAAGCTGCGAGAAGTCGATCTCCTTCGCCTCAAAGATGCCCATCAGCTCTTCATACGTCAGGACAAAGTCCACGTCGTCGCGCAGCTCCTCCTGCATGGCTTCGAGCTTTTTTGCTGCGCACGGACCGATGAAGACGACCTTCGCCTCCGGGTGCTCGCGCTTGACGAGCCGCGCGGTATAGATCATCGGCGTATAGGTCATGGAGATGTTGCCGGACTCCTTCGGGAAGAGCCTGCGCGCCATCATCCGCCAGGAGGGGCAGCAGGAGGTCGCGAGGAATTTCTGCTCGTTCGGGACCTTTTCCAAAAAGTCGTGCGCTTCTTCGACCGCACAGATGTCCGCGCCTGCCGCGACCTCAACCACGTCGGCAAAGCCGAGCTGCTTCATGGCGGCGACGAATTTCGGGACGGTGACGTCCTTGCCGAACTGCCCGACGAACGATGGCGCGACGATGGCGATGACCTGATGGTCCTCCAGAATGGCGCGGATGACCTGATAGATCTGGCTCTTGTCCACGATCGCGCCGAAGGGGCAGCTGACGAGGCACTGACCGCAGGAGACGCAGCGGTCATAGTCGATCTGCGCCTTGCCGTATTCGTCCACGCCGATGGCGTCCATGCCGCACGCCGCCTGACAGGGGCGCTCGAGGTGGACGATCGCGTGATAGGGGCAGGCGGAGGCACACTTTCCGCACTTGATGCAGAGACTTTCCGAGATGCGGCTCCTGCCGTTGACAAATTTGATCGCGCCCTTCGGGCAGACCTGCTGGCAGGAGGCGGCGAGGCAGCCCTGACAGAGCTCCGTCGCGTAGTAGCGGTGCGTCGGGCAGGCGTGGCAGGCATAGGGGATGATATTGACGAGCGGAGGCTCGTAATACTGCTCGGCGATCGCCGCCTGATCCATGCCCTCGGTGAGCAGCGTGCGCTGCTGCACCGGCTGGAGCGAAAGCCCCATCGCGAGGCGCACACGCTCGCCGGCGATCGCGCGCTCGAGAAAGACCGATTCCCGGTGCAGCGGGTTCTGCCCCGGAACGATGCGGAAGGGAATGTCCTCCATCTGGGTATAGTCGCCGGAGTACGCCATACGGGCGACCTCCGAAAATACCTTTTTGCGAATGTCCGTGATCAGGGATGGAATACCGCGCATAAAAAACCTCCTAAGGTGTATTTGAAAACTGAAAATGTGACCGGCAGCGAGAAATTTTCGCGTTGCACAAGACATTTTTTCGCAGGAATACTTTCGTATTTCAAGAAAAAATGGCGCTGCTCAGCGCAAAAAGGACCGCTGTTCGGGTGTGTTGGCAGTTTTCAGATACACCCAAAAAAGCCTGAAAAATGCCTGAAAAAACAGAGAGCCGGGCGCCTGCTGGTTCCCAAACAGCAAGCACCCGGGGTCGTCTGGCAGAGACTTGCATAGGGGGTATGCAAGCGGTCTTGACTGCCGGAGCACAAATGTCTCTCTTATTTTGAACCGTGTCCGCCTCCCATAGCGTCCGCGATATCAAACAAAAAACCGCGCAGCCCAATCGCCGCACGGTAAACAAAACGAACCCCTGATGAAGCATGATCAGGTAGACATTCGGTCCCGGTGACGGCGTAGACGCAGGACAGCGCTCAGCGTATCTGACTTAACCTAAGGAACCGCTGAATCGATCGTCTGCGGTGCTCAACGGATCATTTGCCCCAACTGTGCAGCTTGAAAAACTTGAAATACACAAAGCATTCCTTCATTTTTCAAGCGCTCCCTCGTGTCAAAATCTCTCGCTGATAACGCTTGTCGATTGAATCATCGGTTACTGAAAGGCATCACAGTGACCGACTCGCGGGGCTTCGCACCCCATTCCGCCTGCGGCGAACCGCACGCCCTGTCCGTATATATATTTGATTATGGCTATTATACCACAAATTTTACGCTTTGCAATCCCAAATTCGAAATCCCCACAAATTTCTATTTCCGAGCCGGAAGAAGCCTTCCATCGCGAACGCGCGCAAAGCGCCCCACCCGGAAACACCGGGCAGGGCGCTGATTGCATTATATCGAAAGCTTATGCGTGATCGAGGAAGTCTGCCATTGCCTTGAGGAGGACCCAGACGCTGGTCGCGCCCGCGTCCTGGAGACCGATGGTGCTGCGCTGCGTCTTGGCGCGCCCGAACTTTGCCTCGACCTGCTTGGTGTATTCCACGCCGGACAGTGCCGCGGCTTCTCCCGCGCGGAGCATCGGGACCATGCCCTTTTCCGCATTCTGCTCCATCGCCGCGACGGCGGGGGCAAGCGCGTCGACCATCGTCTTGTCGCCGACCTGCGCCTGACCGCGCGCCTGGATGGCGCCGAGCGCGTCGTGCATCAGCTGCGCCAGATCCTGCGCGGACAGCGTGGCTTTTTCGCGGTTTTTCGCGCCAGCCATGAACATACTGCCGAAGATCACGCCGGAGGCGCCGCCCATGCTCATCAGCATGGCGTTGCCCGCGACGCTGAACGGCTGATAGGCGTTTTCGCCGTCCGCCAGCTTCAGAAGCTCGACGTGCGCCTTTTTCAGACCGCCCTTCATGCCGATGCCGTGGTCGCCGTCGCCGATGGCGCTGTCGACCTTCGTCAACATCGGCTCCGCCGCGACCACCGCGTCCGCAACGGACAGCAGCATCGCCTTGGCAGCCTTGAAATCGAGCGCTTCGGGGTCAATTTTCTGCGCGGCGATGTACGCCTCGCCCGCCGCCGGGTCATAGGCGCGATTTTCGCCCTCGGGCTCCTCCGCCTCGAGCGCGACCTCCTCCGTCTCGCCGGAGGCGACGTAGACGCCGCGGGTGTAATAGGGGCTTGCGCAGGGCGCGTCGATGTAGGGCTTGAGCGTCTCGTCCAGCCTCAGCAGCGAGATGGAGAAGCCGCCCATTTCGAGCGTCGTGCAGTAACTGTTCATGTCCGAGTCGTGGATGACGATGCCGTCGCGGTCGAGCAGCTGCTTGAGCCTGCGGTAGACGATGCTCATTTCCATCAGCGTCGTGCTGCCGAGCCCGTTGATGAGCACGCAGACCTCGTCGCCGCGCTGAAGCGGGCGGTCCTTCTGAAGCGCGCTGTAGAGATAATCCGTCACCTCGTCGGCGCTTGCCAGCTTGGCGCGCTGGATGCCCTTTTCGCCGTGGATGCCCATGCCATATTCCATCTCATCGTCGGCGAGCGTGAAGATCGGCTCCGCTGCGCCGGGGATATGCGCCGAGGTCACGGCGACGCCGATGCTGCGCAGGCTGTCGCGCGCGTGCTCGGAGACCTTGACGACCTCCTCCAGCGAGAGCCCCGCGTCGCACGCCGCACCGGCGACCTTGATGACGAACAGGTCGCCCGCGATGCCGCGCCGGTCGGTCAGACGCTCGATGGGTGCGGAGACGCAGTCGTCCCAGACGCGCACGTGCGCAGCGGGGATGCCGTCGGTTTCCAGCATATCCTCCGCCATGTCGAAGTTCAGATTGTCTCCGGCGTAGTTTCCGTAGACGAAGAGGACGCCCGCGCCGGACTGGACCGCCTTCGCGGTCTTATACACGGTGCCGGGGTCCGGGGAGGCAAAGATGTTGCCGCAGGCTGCGGCGTCCGCCAGACCCTTGCCGACGAATCCGCTGAACATGGGCTCGTGCCCCGAGCCGCCGCCGACGATCAGCGCGACCTTTCCCTTGCGGTGCTGCCGGAGCAGAACGCCGTTGACCTCGGGGTGCAGGCGGTATTCCTGCGAAAAGCAGGCGGTGAAGCCCTCAAGCGCCTCGCGCACAACGTCGTCATATGCGTTTACGAATTTCTTCATCATGTGTGATTCCCCCATTGTGTTGTAAGAAACGGCGGCTCGGGCGATGCGAGCCGCCTGGATGGCAAAGACCTCGTAGAGTTCCGCCGTGCACGGCGGAATAAAATCTGAATTGGTTTTGCGCGGAGGCATGTACTTCGCGCAAAACACTTTACGTGCCGCAAGTGTGGATTAGGATCAACACCCTAGGGTGTATTCTTCCAACTCCCGACGCACCCGGACAGCGGGTCTTTTTGCGCTGTGCTGCGTCATTTTTCCTTGAAATACGTCAGTATTCCTGCGAAAAAATGTCTTGCTCAGCGCGAAAATTCCTCGCTGCCGGTCACATTTTCAGTTTTCAGATACACCCTAA
>CAKTVN010000138.1 GCA_934623545.1 uncultured Oscillospiraceae bacterium | reverse complement strand
ACCCGGTTGAGGAAGTATCGGTCATGCGAGATGGTCAGGACCGTCCCCTTGAATTTTTCGATGTAGTCCTCCAGCCACTCGACGCTGTTCATGTCCAGATGGTTCGTCGGCTCGTCGAGCAGCAGAATGTCCGTCTTTTCCAGCAGCAGCCGCGCCAGATTGACGCGCGTTTTCTCGCCGCCGGAGAGGCTCGAAAAGTCCTGCGAGCGCATCGCAGCGGAGATGGCAAGACCGTTGCAGATCTTATCCGTCTCGGTGTCCGCCTCATAGCCGCCGCCCGCCGTATAGCGGTTCATCAGCTCGTCATAGCGCCGCAGCACCTCCTGCGGCGTATGCTCCGTCATCTGCGCTTCCAGTTCCTCCATCTGTGCCTTGACCCGGTCGAGCTGCGAAAACGCCGTGCGCAGCACGTCGCTGACCGTATAGCCCGCCGGATACACCGGGATCTGCGAGATCAGCCCGACCTTCTTGCCGGAGGCAAACGCGACCTCGCCGGAATTATAGTCCAGCTCGCCGGTCAGTATTTTGAACAGCGTCGTCTTTCCCGCGCCGTTTTTGCCGAGCAGCCCGACGCGCTCCCCTGCCTGAACGTCAAATGAAATGCCGTCCAGCACGTTTCGCTCCGAGTCAAAGCTCTTTACCAAATCCTTGACAGATATATCGATCATAGCTTCTATCCTTTATATATAATAGCCCACGCCGCGCTTACGGTAGCGCAGCTTCTATATATGCGTAAAATTCTTCCTTTGTAAACAGCAGATTCAGCGCCTGCACCAGCGCATTCGCGCTCAAATGCTCCGGCAGCTCCAGCTTTTTCTGAAGCGCCCGCCGCCGCGCGGCGCTGTCTGCCCGTCCGCTCAGCCCCAGCGCATAGAGGTCCGCTTTGCCGACCGGCTCCGCCGCCGCTTCGCGCACCTCGCCGTCGAGCTCCGCGCCCGCGTTGCGCAGCGCCTGAAGCAGTACCTCGGGCGTCATCCCCTCGACGCCGAGCTTTCCCTCTTTCCCGGGCGCGGTCTTGCGCCGCTCCTTGCCGTAAACGTCCGGGATGTAGGCGTGCAGGATGTTTTCGCCCTGAAGCGCGTTTTTGAGGTAGTTCCGGATGACGAAGCCCGCCCCATCCGAATCGGTCAGGATCACGAGCCCGCGCCGGCGCGCCGCCGCGCGCAAAAGCGCCAGCTGCTCGCCATCGTTCATAATTCCAAAGCCGCGCGTCTCAAACACCGGCGCGTCCACGATCTGCCGCAGCGTATTGACGTCATAGCGTCCCTCGACCACGACCGCCTGCTTCAGCTTAACCACGCCGCGCCTCCTGTGCCAGCTCCGCGACCAGCAGCTCCAGAAGCCGCTCGGGGTCGTCAAAGCTCGTTTTCATCCGCCGGTCGGTCTGAAGGCAGAGCTCGACCGCGCGGGTGCAGAAGCGCTCCGTCGTTTTCCGCGCCGCCGTCATCGTCAGCCCAGCAGGATAGCTCTTGAGCCCGGTCAGCTCCATCAGCGTCTCCTGTCCCTTGCCGCCCGCTGTGATGAGCTTGGCGTAGTGCAGCCGCCGCATCTGCGAGCCGATCGCGCCAAGAATGAGATTGCAGTCCTCCTGCATCGCGAAAAGCTCCCGCAGGTCGCGCAGCGCGCGCTCATAGTCGCCGCCTGCGAGGGCATTGGAGATGTCGAACGTGCGTGCCTTGAGCGCGGGCGTCACGACCGCGTCAATATCGCTTCTCGCGACGGCGGGCGTTGTGCAGTAATTCGCGACCTTCTGGATCTCCGGACCGAGCGTCGTCATCATGCCGTCCGTGATGAAGATCAGGTAGCGGCACAGCTCGTCGGTGATGTCCTTCCCGGCGGCGCGGAAGTGCCGCGCGATCCACGCCGCGAGCTCGCGCTCGCTCTGGCGCTTGAACTCGACGATGCACGCCCTTTTCCGTAGGACCTCCGCCAGCTTTTTCATGGTGCCGTTGAGCTTGAACTCCACCGTGTCATACGTAAACACCACGCAGCAGTAGTCCGGCAGATCGCCCAGCAGCGCGGCATACTGCGTCCGCTGCTGCTCCGGGAGCTTGAACAGATCGACGTCGTCGACACGGATGAACGTGCGCTCCGCCATCATCGGCATCGCCTCGACCGCCTCGGAGAACGCCTCCGGCGTCAGGTTTTCGGCGCTGAAGCGGTGCTCGTTGAACGCGCCCGCCGGACCTCCGGTCAGCTTCCCGCTGAGCAGGCGCAGATAGTGCTCGCGCAGATACGCCTCTTCGCCGCAGAAAATATACAGATTTTGAAATTCGCCGCTCTTGAGGTCAGCCTTCAGCCTCTGAAGACCGTCATCCGCCCCCGGCGCTGCCTGTCTTGCCATAAATCGGACCTCTGATCGTGATCGTTCCGCACACATCCGTGCGGTATACCGCCGCGCCCACCGCCTCGATCCGCTCCAGTGTCTCAGGAGCCGGATGACCATAGGCATTGTCCGCTCCGACGGAGATCAGAACGGTCTGCGGGCGCAGACGGTTCAGAAGCGCGTAGCCTGTCGAGGTCTCCGCGCCGTGATGTCCGGCGACCAGCAGCTCCGTCGCGGGAAGCTGCTTCTGCTCCAAAAGGCGCAGCTCCGTGCTGCGCGTCATATCGCCGGTTATTAGCATATCATATTCTCCCGCCGATGCCAAGACGGAGATTCCGGATTCGTTGCTGTTCCGGTCTGAAACCGGTGCAAAAATGCGCACACAGCCGCCCTCGAAGGAAAGCTCGGTGTCCTCACGGACGAAAATGACCTCGCTTCCGCGCGCCTTCGCCTTGCGGACGATCTCGGCGCGTATCCCGGAATCGTCCGCCGCATCCGGAAGATACACGGCATCCACCCGTTCACGCTCGAGCAGCTGAACGGCGCCGCCCGCGTGATCCGCGTCGTAGTGCGTGATCACCAGCGCCTCCACGCGTGCTTCTCCGCGGCTTTTCAGCCAGCGTGCCATGCTTTCGCCCGCTTCCCACGCATCGCTTCCGCCGCAGTCGATCACGGCGGTCCAGCTCCCGCGCTGATAGAGCAGGCACTGCCCCTGACCGACATCCAGCGCCGTAAAGGTAAAGTACGGCATATGAAACTGCGCATATGCCAGAACCTGTGTCAGAAGAAATGTCCCGGCAAGGCAGCCGAGGGTCACACGCAGACGCGGACGCACCGGCAGCAGCACCGTGAGCAGCACCACCGCGTACAGCAGAACACACCACGCGGCTATGTAGAAGCTCTCCGGATACAGCGCTGCAAACGGCAGCTTTGAAAACGCCCTCGCCAGAAGCAGAACGTATTTTACGAGCCAACCGAGCAGCCAAGCCGGTCCGTAGGCAATTCCAGTCCACACAAATCCGAGCAGCGCCGTGAGGAGCCCGCCCGCAAAGCAGACCGTGACCGCCCAGAGCGTCAGCAGGTTGACCAGCGGTGCGACAAGCGACACCGTCCCGAAGTAGTATGCCGCCAGCGGCAGAGAAAACACCGTCGACGACATGGATACGCACAGCGACGTAAGCGCGCCCGAAGCAAGCCTTCCCGCTGCATTTCTTTTCGGAAGCAGCGCGGAAAGCCGCTTCCCCTCGCCAAGTCTCCTGTAAAGCTTCCGTGCAAACAGCAATATTCCCGCCGAAGACGCAAACGAAAGCTGAAAGCCGACGTCAAACAGCGCCCACGGATTGAGCATCAAAATCACAAGCCCCGCCGCGCCGAGCGACGTGATCGGGTCGTTTTCGCGCTTTGCAAGCGGCGCGAGCAAAAGCAGCGCCTGCATACACCCCGCGCGTACCGCCGAAGCGGGCGCACCTGTCGCCAGCACGAAGAACACGATCGCCGGAAGCCCGATCGCCGCGGCGAGCCGCTTTCTTCCGCCGCACAGCAGCATGATCAGTCCCAGCAGGATGGAAACGTGCATTCCGGACACCGCGACGGTGTGATAGATGCCGGAGATCGACAGCTCGTTTCGCGTCTGCCGCGATAGTCCGCTCCGCTCGCCCGTCAGAAGCGCCGAGAGAAAGCCCGCCGCGTCCTTATCAAACAGCTGCGCGAGCTTTTCACGCAGCATTTCCGCAAACCGCGCCGGCGCAAAGCGCAGCGCAGCAGCTTCTGCCTTTATTACTTCCACGTCGCCGCGGGCGCTCAGCACAAACCACGCGCCGCGCGAACGATAAAACCGGTCCTCCGACTGCTCCGTGCTGCCGGGCGCGAGCTTCAGCTTCGCCGTGCAGCGGATGGTATCGCCCGGCTCGACCGCGTTATCCTTTGAAGAAAGATATAAGACTGCCTTCAGCCGCTTTCCGTCCAGCCTGATCTCCACCGGGACCGATTCTCCGTAAGCCGACTCCGACGGCGCGTCCAGCGCCAGCGCCGAAAGCTCTGCGGTCTCGCCATCATAGCGCGCCGCGCTCCCGAGGCAGGCTGCCTGATATCCATAGCACCACACAAGCGCAAATGCCGTGCCGAGCAGAAAAATGCGCACAACGAGCAGCCTCCGGTCCCGCAGCAGCCGCGCGCCAAGAGAAAGAAGCCCACACACGCCGGCGGCGATCAGCGCCGCCGCACCCGGCATCATCAGAGCATAGATGCCAGAGGCGAGCGCAAACGCCAGCGAGAACCAGAACAGCCGCCGCATCAGTGCTTGTCTCCCAAACCGAGCAGGTAATCCGTCGTCACGCCGTAATACTCCGCCAGCTGCATCAGCGCCCAGACTGGGATCTCGCGCTCGCCGAGCTCATAGCGGCGGTAGACGCTGCGCTGCATATGCAGCATATCCGCGATCTCCTGCTGCGTCTTGTCATGATCCTCCCGTGTGTCACGGATCCTTTGAAAATACATAAGCTCACCCCGCGATGAATGATACCATGCGGTATCATTCATGCGAGAAAAATGAGACCGTTCGGTCTCATTTTTCGACCTGTTTCGACAAAGATGTGCCCGGAACACGCAAATGCCGGAGGCAGCGCGCCTCCGGCAGCTCATAAAACAAAGGAAAGCGGCAATGTTCACCACACTATAGATCAGTGCAACGAACAATGCTTTCAGAGAGGAAGAAAGTGTAATACTATTTTCTGATTAAATTCTTTAATCAGAAAGGTTCCGCCTTTGGCGTAACCGATTCCGTGATTTTGATA
>CAKTVN010000137.1 GCA_934623545.1 uncultured Oscillospiraceae bacterium | reverse complement strand
ATTATGCCCGCCGGGCATAAAAGCCTCCCGCATCCTTCGGATGCGGTCCCTCCGCGCCTTTGGCGCAGTTTGCGCACTTCGTGCGCGAAAAGCGGCCTCGCCCCTCCGGGGTGATAAACGCCGCGTCCTGCGGGCGCGGCAGCCCCCGTCCCCCTATCGGGGTGACAAAAGCGCCGCCTTTCGGCGGCGCTTTCTTTGATTCATCCTTGATTCATCCTTGCGACGTCCGCATCGCGTAGAGCATCTTCGCAACCTCCGCGCGCGTGACGTTCCCGGTGGGATTCAGCTTACCCTTCGAGCCGCTGATGATGCCGCGCTGCACCATCGCCGCAAGCTCCGGCTGCGCCCACTTGGCGACCTTCGACGCATCGCTGAACTGGTCCAGCGCCGTCGTCGTGTCCGCCTTGAGCTTCTGGCTTCTGGCGAGGATGACCATCGCCTCCTGACGGGAGATCGTCGCCGTGGGCTTCGCGTACAGCTTTCCGCCGGAGGATGAGCCGCCCATATAGCCGAGCTTATACGCCGCCTTGACCGCATTTTGCGCCCACCTCGCGATGGATGCCGCATCCTCAAACGGAAGCTCCGTCTTCTCGTAGAGCGACGTATCCACGCCCAGATACCGCATGAGCGCCACAACAAATTCCTGCCGCGTCATGGAGTCGTTGGGGCGGTAATAGAGCTTCCCGTCCGAGCCGGTCGAGCCGGTCAGCACACCGTCCAGATACAGCTCGTTGACATAGTCCTTCGCCCAGTGGGTCTTCATGTCCGCAAAGGGATTTCCGGGCACGACCGTAAGCTCCAGCTCCGCCTTGACGTCGCCGAAGGAGACCGTCACGGTGCCGGTGCGCTTCTGATTGGTCTCGACTGCCGTGAACACGCCGTTTCCGTCGATCTTGCCGAGCTCCTCCGACACGCTCCAGCGGAAGCTGCCGTTCTTCACGGCGACGCTTCTGCCGTAGTAGCCTGCCGTCGCAGTGAGCTCTACCGCGCTGCCGCCCGCAACATTCAGCTTTTTGCTGCCCGCGTTCGCGCCGGCGCGGCGGATCGAAAGCTCCGTGATCTCATCGAGTACCGGGAGTCTGACGCTGGTCTCGAGACCTCCCGAGCCTGCATAGACCGTCACATAGCCGCGCGCGTCGTCATCGACCGTCAGAACACCCTTCTCGCTGACACTGCCGCCGTCCGCGCCGTAGGACACGTCGCCCGGAAGCTCCGCCGCCATATAGCTCCCGTCCGCCGCCTTCACGGTCATATTGACCTGCGCGCCCGGCAGGACTGCCTGCATCCCATACGGATAGAGGAACAGCTGCTCTGCGGCTCGCGCCCGGGTCGTGTCGCGCACCAGGAAGATGAAGTTCGCACAGGCGCGCAGCGAGCCGTCCTCGGGGCTGTTCACCGTCGCACCGGCGGAATAGCCCGGATAGACCGCGCCGAGCGAGGTCGAGCCGCCGCCGTCGAGATTCAGCGCTGTAACGCAGCCCTCCTCCGCCATACGGTCGGCAAGCTCCGCGAGGTTCATGCCGCCGGAGGAGCTGTCGACCTGATCGACGGTATAGAGAATGAGCGCATTGTCCTTTGTAATGCCGATCGCCGTGCGCGAGGCGCTCTTCTTCTCGGAGTCGAGCGTAAATTCCTCGCACGGCACACCGTTTTCGACCAGAAGCTCACTGCCGGAGCAGGCATACATCACGTTTTCCCAGTCTCTTGCGCAGCTGGTGCGGATGGTCACGCGGTCGCCCTGACGCAGGCTCTTCATGTTGTCGAGCGCGGAGGCGTAGATGCTGTTTTCCGCGATGGAAAGCACGAAATGCCCCTCGGGGATGGAGCAGGATGCCGTATCCGCCTTGATGCCGGTGATCTCCAGCTCCAGCGTGCCGTTCATCGTCAGCCACTCGGCGCGCCCGGTGGGCTTAAGCAGCAGATTGTACGCCGCGACCTTGTTCTTGGTCATGCTGTCGTAATCGCGCGAATAAAGTCCGATGCCGTTCGAGGTATTCAGGCGCTTATTATAGAAGATCGGCGTCTCGCCGCCGTCCGGAGTGCAGAGCCGCAGCTCCAGCTCGGGGCTTCCGATGACGGCGCTGCCGTCGGAGAAAAAGCCGACCGACGGCATATCGGTGCTCGCCGTGCGCAGCACGCCGTCCGTCACGACCAGCCCGTAGGGGATGCCGGTCTCCGTATCAAAGAACGAAGCGTTGATGCCCGCGACGATGCTCAGATCGTTCCCCGCGAGCTTCTTTGCGATCTGGTTGATCGTGCTTGCGCCGTAGATCTCGCTGCCGAAGGCGACGATCGGGCGCACATCGCGCTCGCCGTCATAGCGCACGTAGTGCTCCTGCGCCGCCTTGACGCCGCCCGTCGTGGAGATCAGCTGTGTGCCGCTGTACAGGCGCGTCGCGTCCGAAAGCCGGACGGATTCGCTGAAAACATTCCGGTCCAGCGCAGCGTAAACGCTGCCGGTCAGCAGCGCCGCCATGAGCGCCAGCGCCAGAAGCATATGTAAAAATTTCTTCATAGTTCGACTCCTTTACTCAGATTTTGCGGTGGTCTGCTTCCTATGTTAACATAACCTTTTGAAATTGTAAATCTTTTTTCGCGCTGTCAAGGAATTTTCTTGACAGCCGCCTCAAAATCATGTATACTGGTCAAGCTGTAAAGCAGTATACCTTGTCGGCGGAGGTGGACGGCATGAAGCACGACGCATACGCCATGACGCTTCTGTTCGATTATTACGGAGAGCTTCTGACCGAGAAGCAGAAGACCTGCTTCGACCTGTATTATAATCAGGACCTCTCGCTCAGCGAGATCGCCGAGGAAGCCGGCATCACCCGTCAGGGCGTACACGATACGCTGGCGCGCGCCGAGGCGATCCTGCGCAACATGGAGAGCAAGACCGGCTGCATCGCCCGCGCCGAGCGCGTCCAGCAGGCGCTTCGCGAGATCACCCGCGCCGCGGAGGCGCTGCTCGCCGTGCCGGGCGCCGAGAAGGAAGCCCGCGCGATCCTGACCGCCGCCGAAACAATAAAGGAGTAGCTATGGCATTTGAAGGTCTTACCGAAAAACTGTCCGCCGCTTTCAAAAAGCTGCGGGGCAAGGGTCGGCTGAGTGAAGCCGACGTCAAGGAGTCCATGCGCGAGATCCGTCTGGCGCTTCTGGAGGCGGACGTCAGCTATAAGGTCGTCAAGGACTTTATCAAGCGCGTGACCGAGCGCGCCGTCGGCGCGGATGTTCTGGAAAGCCTGACGCCCGCGCAGATGATCGTCAAGATCGTCAACGAAGAGCTGACCAACCTCATGGGCAGCGACAATCAGAAGATCCACATGGCGTCCCAGCCGCCCACTGTCGTCATGATGGTCGGTCTTCAGGGTGCCGGCAAAACCACCAACACCGGCAAGCTCGCCGGGCTTTTCAAAAAGCAGGGCAAAAATCCGCTGCTGTGCGCCTGCGACATCTACCGCCCCGCCGCCATCAAGCAGCTTCAGGTCGTCGGTTCGCAGGTCGGCGTGCCGGTCTTTGAGATGGGACAGACCAACCCGGTCGACGTCGCCAAGGCTGCCATCGCGCACGCCATCCGGCACGGCAACGACATGGTCTTCCTCGACACCGCAGGTCGTCTTCATGTGGACGAGGCGCTGATGGACGAGCTGAAGAACATCAAAGCCGCCGTCAAGCCGAATGAAATTCTGCTCGTGGTCGACGCAATGACCGGTCAGGATGCGGTGAACGCCGCGCAGACCTTCAACGAATATCTCGACATCGACGGCGTCATTCTCTCCAAGCTCGACGGCGACGCACGCGGCGGCGCGGCGCTTTCCGTCAAGGCAGTCACCGGCAAGCCGATCAAATTCATCGGTGTCGGCGAAAAGATGGACCAGATCGAGCCGTTTCACCCCGGACGCATGGCGTCCCGCATTCTCGGCATGGGAGACGTGCTGACACTGATCGAAAAGGCGGAAGCCGCGTTCGACCAGAAGAAGGCGGAGGAGCTGGAAAAGAAGCTCCGCACCAACAAATTCACGCTTGCCGATTTCTACGACCAGCTCGTCCAGCTCAAGGGCATGGGCTCGCTGGAGGACATCGCGGGCATGATGCCCGGCATGAACGCCGGCGCGCTCAAGGGTGCAAGCGTCGATGAAAAGGCGCTCTCGCGCACCGAAGCGATCATCCAGTCCATGACGCCGTATGAGCGCGAGAACCCCTCTGTCCTCAACCACAGCCGCAAGCGCCGCATCGCTGCGGGCTCCGGTGTCAAGGTCGAGGATATCAACCGCCTGCTCAAGCAGTTTGACATGATGAATCAGATGATGAAGCAGTTCTCCGGTCCGAACGCCCAGAAGAAGATGAAGCGCATGGGCAAGCTCGGCGGCTTCTCGGGCTTCCCCGGAATGCCGGGAATGTAAATACATCGTTTCAGCGAAAAGCTTTACGAAATAGATTTTGAAAGTTATTTTTGGAGGAAAATCAAATGGTTAAGATCAGACTCAGAAGAATGGGTGCCAAGAAGAATCCCTACTACCGCATCGTCGTCGCCGACTCTCATTTCCCGCGCGACGGCCGCTTTATCGAAGAGATCGGCACGTATGACCCGCAGAACGACTCTACCGTGACGGTCGACGCCGAGAAGGCAAAGCAGTGGATCAAGAACGGCGCACAGCCCACCGACACGGTCCGCGGTCTGCTCAAGAAGGCGAACGTCCTGTAAGCAGCAGGAGAATCGGCATGAAAGAACTTTTGCTCTACATGGCAAAGAGTTTGGTCGACAATCCCGATCGCGTCGAGGTAAATGAGATCGCGGCGGAGGACGGCTCCACGACGCTGGAGCTGCACGTCGCGCCCGAGGACATGGGCAAGCTGATCGGACGGCAGGGGCGCATCGCCCGCGAGATCCGCACGATCGTAAAATCCGTTGCCCAGCGCACCGGGCAGAAGGTCACAGTAGAAATTGTTGACTGAACAAAAGGGCTCCGCCGAAGGCGGGGCCCTTTTTGCGCCCGAAGGGCGCAAAAGAAGCGCATCCGGAGGATGCGCGAGGCTTCGTCACCCGAAGGGTGACACCTTATCCGCACGCGCAGCGTGCGGGGCACGATTCAGCCCCTTTTTCTTTGCACGGCAAAGAAAAAGTCGCTGGCGGTAAAAAGAAAGCGCCAAAGGG
>CAKTVN010000136.1 GCA_934623545.1 uncultured Oscillospiraceae bacterium | reverse complement strand
GTCGGCGCTGCCGTCAAGGAGATCAAAGCCGGTAAGATCGAGTACCGTCTCGACAAGACCAACATCATCCACTGCCCGATCGGCAAGGCGTCCTTCGGCGCTGAAAAGCTGACCGAGAACTTCAACGCCCTCATCGGCGCCATCATCAAGGCAAAGCCCGCCGCTGCAAAGGGTCAGTATGTCCGCAGCTGCGTCCTCGCGTCCACGATGGGTCCCGGCGTTAAGGTCGCTACCTCGAAGTTCTAATTGCTTTACGCCGGAGATGCGCTGCAATATGCGCATTTCCGGAAAACGCAAAATTATACTTGACATTTTTCCGCTATTTGCTATAATAGTCTGGCTGCCGGAGACAGCAGGAGGCATTTTGCCGTAATGGTCCATCCATCCTGCCGAGGTTTGCAGAATGATTTGTCATTTTGTGTCCTCATGTCTTCTGGCATGAGGACACTTTTTATTTCATCGGAGGTGACACAAATGCCCAACGCAAAGGTACTGGAAAGCAAAAAGGCAATCGTTGATGCACTCGCCGAGAAACTTCAGAACTCCACTTCTGCCGTTTTCGTCGACTATAAGGGCATCACTGTCGCACAGGATACCGAGCTGCGCAGAAAGTTCCGCGAAGCTGGTGTGGAATATACGGTCGTCAAGAACACTCTGACCCGGTTCGCCGCCAACAAGGCTGGCTACAACCAGTTCGATGAGCTGCTCAACGGCACCACTTCCATGGCCTGCACCAACGGCGACCCCATCGCTCCGGCTCGTATCGTATGCGAATTTGCCAAAAAGAACAAGAACGTCGTCAGCCTCAAGGGCGGCTTCGTCGAAGGCTCTGTCATGAGCGTCGAGCAGCTGCAGGGCTTTGGCGAGCTGCCGAGCAAGGATGCCCTTGTCGCGCAGGTTCTCGGCACTTTCCTCGCGCCTATTTCTTCCCTGGCATTCGTTCTGGATCAGATCCGTATCCAGAAGGAAGGTCCCGCCGCAGAACCCGCTGCGGAATAATTCATCATTAAAACTATACTTTTAGGAGGATATTATCATGTCTGAAAAGATTGCTGCTCTGATCGAAGAGGTTAAGGGCCTTACTGTTGTTGAGCTGGCTGAGCTCGTCCATGCGCTCGAGGATACCTTCGGCGTTTCCGCCGCTGCTGCCGCTGTTGCCGCTCCCGCTGCCGGCGCTGCTGAGGCCGCTGAAGAGAAGACCGAGTTCGACGTTGTCCTGAAGGCTGCCGGCGCGAACAAGATCGGCGTCATCAAGGTCGTCCGTGCTCTGACCGGTCTGGGTCTGAAGGAAGCTAAGGAAATCGTTGACGGCGCTCCCAAGACTCTGAAGGAAGCCATTTCCAAGGACGAGGCTGAGAAGATCGCTGCCGAGCTCAAGGAAGCTGGCGCTGAGGTCGAGGTCAAGTAATTTTGCCCCACGATCAGAAGCGTTCCGCACATTTGTGCGGAACGCTTTTTCTGTATCCGATTGCAAAAAAGCACATCTCGTGGTAGAGTAAAGAAAAACTGCTGAAAGAAAAAACTGCGGAAGGAGGTCTTCGCCATGAACTGCCCTTACTGCGGCAGCAGCGTCCCGGAACGCATGGAGGAATGCCCCTTCTGCGGTGCGCCGCTCCCCTATTCGCCGCCAGGTCCTGCTCTCCGTGTTTCTTCCCCCTCTCCTGCGTCCAAACGGCGCAAAACCCTTCCGGCGTGGGTCTCCTTTCTGCTCATACTCGCGCTCTGCGCTGCCGCTTATGGAATCGTCAGCCTGGTATTCGGCAGCGTGCCGGAGCCGCTCACGCCCGCATTTCATCAAGGCACTGACTCTGCCTCCGGCAAAGCATCCGAACAGGATGTTCCCTCTGTTCCGATCCTTCAGCATGACGACAATGCTGACCGCGCCGCACTTTCTGAGACCTATCTGCGTGCCGAGGAGATCATTCCGTCGCTTTCCATGCGCTATTATCTGACACAGCTTGACGCGGATGCGCTCTCCGCAGCGTGCCTGCTCTACGAGGCGGCTTCCGACTTTTCAGAAGGCTGCCTCATGCCGTCCGGTATCTCGGAGGATACGCTCTTCAACGTCTTTTTCCTGCTGGAATTTGACTGCCCGGAGCTCCTTCAGGTCAGCTTCGCCGACGGCGTGAGCTATACCTATGACGAGGCGAGCGGTGAGGTTCTGGATGTCGCGCTCACCTACCGCATGACGCAGGATCAATACACGGAAGCCTACGACGAATGCCGCCGCGTCATCGACGACCTATGCGCGCAGGCGCAGTATCTCTCGGATGGCGAAAAGGAGCGGCTGGTCTTCGACCATATCACGCAGAACTGCATCTATTCCCTGAACGCGCGCTATGCCGACAGCGCTTACGGCGCGCTCGTCCGCGGACGAGCGAAGTGCGACGGAATCACCTACGCCGCGACGTGGCTGTTTCAGGAGATGGAGCTGCGCTGCCTGAGCGTCGCCGGTTATCCGACCGATGGGACCGTCGGTCACGCGTGGAACCTCGTCGAGATCGATGGGCGCTTCTACGGTCTGGATATCACGGCGGACGTGCCGCAGCCGTTTGACGAACTGCCAGTGCTCTATCAGGCATACAATGTGCCAAACAGCCTCATTCTCGGCAGCTCTGAACTCGACGAGAGCATTCTCTGGTGCGGCGAGCTGCCGGAGACCGGCTCTATGGAGGAAAGCTACTACGTCCTTCAGGGGCGCTACATCCCGACCGGCAGCGACTACAGCGAGCTGCTGTCGGAGCTGATGGACGAGGCGTATTATGAGACCGGCTGGTTCTCCGTCCAGTTTGAGTCAGAGACAGAGATAGATGCTCTGTTTGACGGCTTTGACGCCGTTGTCGACGGCTGGCTGGACGCAGCCGGTGCGGACACGGCGGAATACTCCTGCTGGACGTGCGAGGGCTACAACGTCTTTTACGCGGAATTTTCTCCAACGCAGTGAGCTGCGCTGCACCGGACGCTCCCAGATCGCGCTGTATTGCCATTTTGGAAAAAGCGTGGTATAATGCAGCAAAAGGAGGATTTTTATGGAACTTCGATCGATTCAGGAGGCAATGGAGTCCCGACATTCCGTGCGTTCCTATCTTTCCACGCCCATCCCGCAGGATATCACGCTGACGCTTCGTCAGACCATCAAGGAATACAGCACGCAGGCGCGCATCCGCATTCAGCTCGTTACGGACGAGCCGGAGGCTTTTTCCGGCTTTATGGCGCATTACGGACACTTTGTCTGCGTCCGCAATTACATCACCTTCGTCGCCGATAAGGACGGCTCGCAGGACGAACTTGTCGGCTATTACGGTGAGAAGCTCGTGCTGCTTGCGCAGCAGCTCGGTCTGAGCAGCTGCTGGGTCGCAGCAAGCTACCGCAAGCGCAAGTGCCCCGTCGTGGTCAACCCCGGCGAGAAGCTCGTATGCGTCATCGCGCTCGGCTATGGCGTTTCGCGCGGCAATGCGCACAAGAACCGCCCGCTGAATCAGATCAGCAATCTGGAGGATGCCTCTCCCATGTGGTTCCGCTCCGGCATGATGGCGGTCCTGCTCGCGCCGACTGCCATGAATCAGCAGCGTTTCTTCTTCCGTCAGGAGGGCGATACCGTCGAGGCACGCTCGACGGGCGGTCCGTACAGTAAGATCGACCTCGGCATCGCGAAATATCACTTTGAGCTCGGCGCGGGCACGAAAAACTTCCGCTGGAAGGAAGACGCACCGGATGCTTCGGCGGAAGCGCCCGAAGTGCCAGACGAGGACGCTGTGGAAATGACTGGCGAAGCCGCCGCGGACGCACCCGCTGAAACGCCTGAGGATATGGGAGGCTTTTCGCGCGCATAGCGCGCGGGGGACGTTTCAACCCCGCTTTCTTTCTCAGCATGAGAAAGAAAGCGCCGTTGACGGTTGAAAGAAAGAATGGCAAAGGGGGAGTTTGCGTCGGAACAAACTTCACATCCCTCACCCTGCCGCAAGCGGCAGGTCTCGTCCGTTTCGTTGTTCCTCCTTTTCCCACGCGAACCGCTTCGCTGGATTCGCGCGGGAGCCCCGTCTTTGCAATCCCCTTAAAACGACCAAGAAGGGGGTTGCGACCCCCTTCTTGGATCATTCCCGGGGTTTGGTTTGTGCAAAGCACATCCTAAACCATCAAAAAACGCGATGCAGATGCGAATCAGACAGCCCGGCGAGGTAGTCGAAATACTCTGCGTCTGTTTCGATTTCCATACGTCAAATATTCAACGGGCACTAATCTAACGATTTGCATAATATACCGCGCGATGCGGAAACCCGATTCTACGGTCGCCCGCAAGGGCGTTCCTTAACCTGAAGTTTAACGATAATACGTAAAATGGGACGACTTGTATTTCTGCGCGTAAGCGCTATTTCGCGTCCTGCGCCTCTTTTTTGCATACTTTTTTCTGGCAAGACAGAAAAAAGTATGCCGCCGGAGGCACAGTTGCGGTCGCGCAATCACAACGGCACCTCCGGTGAATCCGGAAAAGCACAAAAACGGACGCACCCAAATCGGATGCGCCCGTCTTTTATGTTTGCTTTATGGAAGCCATACTCTCGCAGGCGCTTCGGATGTAGGCGGTCTCGCTTACTTGTTCTGAAGCTTCGCGTCGATGGCTGCCGCAGCCTTCTTGCCGGCTCCCATCGCCAGAATGACGGTCGCAGCGCCCGTAACGGCGTCGCCGCCGGCGAAGACGTTTTCGCGCGTGGACATCTCGTTCTCGTCGACGATGATGCCGCCCTTCTTGTTCGTCTCAAGACCCGGGGTCGTCGAACGGATCAGCGGGTTGGGGCTCGTGCCGAGGGACATGATGACCGTGTCGACGTCCAGCACGAACTCAGAGCCTTCGATCGCGATCGGGCGGCGGCGTCCGGACGCATCCGGCTCACCGAGCTCCATCTTGATGCACCTCATGCCGTTGACTCTGCCGTCCTCGCCGCCGAGGATCTCGACCGGGTTGGTGAGGGTCATGAACTCGATGCCCTCTTCCTTGGCGTGGTGCTGCTCCTCCAGACGGGCAGGCATTTCCGCCTCACCGCGGCGGTAGACGATGTAGACCTTCTCCGCACCCATGCGCTTGGCACAGCGTGCTGCGTCCATCGCAACGTTGCCGCCGCCGACGATCGCCGCCGCCTTGCTGTGCAGGATGGGCGTGTCGCTCTCTTCCTT
>CAKTVN010000135.1 GCA_934623545.1 uncultured Oscillospiraceae bacterium | reverse complement strand
ATTTCGTTCTCCAGCGTCCTTTTCTTCCATATCTTTTCCCGCAAGAGGGAAAAGATATGGTCGCCGAAGGCACAGCTGCGGTGTCGCCGCAAAAAACGGAACCTCCGGTGAATCTTGAAAAGAGTTCCGCGCCTGCGGCGCGGCTTGCGCCCTCCGGGCGCAAAAGAGGCGTCACTCCCTCCGGGGTGACAAAAAAATGCCGCCCTAGTGGGCGGCATTCAGCTTGCGGGGGGCGGAAAATGAATGCTGATCTCTGTTCCCTTTCCGGCGGCGCTTTTGAGCTCCAGCCGGGCGTTATGGTACTGCGCGGCGTGCTTGACGATGGAAAGACCGAGACCTGTGCCGCCGACGGCGCGGGAATGGCTCTTATCCACGCGGTAGAAGCGCTCAAAGACGCGGGACTGGTGCGCGTAGGGAATGCCGATGCCGGTGTCGGCGACGGTCAGAGTGGTCTCGGCGGCGGTCTGCGCGACCGTGACCGTGACACGCCCATTGTCCACATTATATTTGACGGCGTTGTCGCAGAGGTTATACAGCATCTCGTTCAGAAGCGGCGGGACGCCGCAGAGCACGGCGTGCGCCCCGGTCAGCTCGAGCGTGATGCCGCGCTGTTCGGCGATGCGCTGAAGGCTCGCGAGCACAGTCTGCGCAAGCTCGTAGAGATCGACCTCGCGGCGCTCCAGACGGTCGCCGCCCTCGTCCAGACGGGAGAGCTTGATGATATCGTTGACCAGATCGAGCAGACGGCGCGATTCGCGGTAGATATCGGCGGAAAATTCTGGCATTTTTTCGGGCGGGACAAGTCCAGCCTGCATGAGCTCGGCAAAGCCGGAGATGGAGGTCAGCGGCGTTTTCAGCTCGTGCGAGACGTTGGCTGAAAATTCGCGGCGCAGCGCCTCGCGCTGCTCGCGCTCGGTCACGTCCATGAGCAGAAGCACCGCGCCGACCGGGCTTCCGTCGGAGAGAACGGCGTTTGCGATGATCTGCCAGGTGACGTCGTCGCGGGTCAGAAGCATTTCGGCGTGCGAGCCGGAAAGCGCGGTGTCGACGACGGTCAGGATCTCCGGGTCGCGGCACATCAGACGCAGATTGCCGCCGGGCGCTTCATCGTCCGGCGCCAGGACCTGCATGGCGCTGTGGTTTCCGGAGAGAATGTTTGCCTTTCCGTCCAGCAGCAGAAAGCCCTCGCGCATATTTTCCGTGATGGCGGTAAACTCCCGCTGGCGCAGGCTCAGCTCATCCACCTGACGGCGGCTGGTGCGCTGGAGGTCCTGAATGCGGTCGATCAGCGGGGCGAGCTCCTGATAGGGCGCGTCCGGGGATGGGTCGTCCAGATCGTTGGTGTTGAGCGGCTTCGTGATCTGCTTGGCAAGACGGAACGAGAGCACACCACAGAGGATCAGAACCAGCGCGATGATCCACAAAATGGGCGTCAGAAGCAGCAGCGCCATCGACAAAATGGATTCCTGCGTGCAGGCGGTACGCAGGATGCTTCCGTCCCAGAGCCGCAGGGCATAATAATGCGTGCGCTCAAGCAGCGTCTCGGAATAGCGGGAGCAGCGCCCCTCGCCGGATGTGAGCGCCTGCCGAATTTCGGCGCGCTCGAGATGGTTCGGAAGTCCGGAGACGTCGGTCTGATTGTCATACAGCACGCTGCCGTCCGGCGAGACGAGCGTCACGCGGTCGGAGACGTGCAGGTCCTCAAGATAGGAGACGCCGGTCTGGCGCAGGGCGAGCGAGATGCTCTCCGCCTCGGCGCTCAGGCGGCGGAACGCCTGCTCCTCATAGTTGCTGAACATGACGGCGAAAAACAGAATGCAGCTCGTGATCAGGACTGTGATGCCGATCAGAAAGGAGTTGCGGAAAATTTTCAGAGTCATACGCCGCCGCCGATTTTATAGCCGACGCCGCGGACGGTCTCGATGCAGCTGCCGGCGTCGCCGAGCTTCATCCGGAGCGTCCGGATGTGGACGTCGAGCGTCCGGTTTTCGCGTTCGCAGTCAAAGCCCCAGATCTTGTCCATGAGCGTGCCGCGCGTGAGGACGATGCTGCGGTTTTCCGCCAGAAGGCAGAGCAGCTCGAACTCTTTGTTGGTGAGCTGTACGTCGCACCCGTCGACGCGGACGATGTGCTGCTGCGGGCAGACATAGAGGCTTCCGATGCGGTATTCCGCGGCGGAGGACGGCTCGGCGCGGCGCAGGACCGCGCGCACGCGCGCCAGAAGCTCCATCATGCCGAAGGGCTTGGAGATAAAGTCGTCTGCGCCGCCGTCGAGACCGATGACGCGGTCATACTCCGCGTTCTTTGCGGTTAAAATGATGACGGGCAGCTTTTTGGTGGCGGCTGCGGAGCGGAGCTTGCGGAGAATGGACAGACCGTCCTCCTCCGGAAGCATCAGGTCCAGCAGCAGAAGCTCCGGACGCTGCGCGTCCATCGCCTTCCAAAATTCCGACGGAAGCGCAAAGCCGCGGGCGGCGTAGCCCTGGCTTTCCAGACCATAGGTCACGAGCTTGCGGATGGCGTCGTCGTCTTCCAGCAGATAGATCATCGGAGATCGCCTCGCTTTTGTGAGGATATGCCGCAGAAAACGGCAAATACAGTTTACGTGAAAAAGGGCAGAAAAGCAAGATTTAACATGAATTTAAGATGGACCTGCGCAAAAATTTAATGTCGGCAGGATACCATAGGAGCGATTTTGGGCGATCGTATGAAATGTGCCTGCATGGAGGACCTGCAAATATGAGTATCAGCAATGTGATTTCCCTGCTCAGCGGCGTGGCGCTGTTTCTGTTCGGTATGGCGCTGATGGGGGAGGGACTGAAGAAGGTTGCCGGAAGCCGGCTGGAGATCGTTTTGTACCGACTGACCGGGACGCCGCTCAAGGGCTTCCTGCTCGGCACGGGCGTGACGGCGGTGATCCAGTCCTCGTCGGCGACGTCGGTCATGGTGGTCGGCTTCGTCAACTCCGGCATGATGAAGGTGCGGCAGGCGATCAGCATCGTCATGGGCGCCATCCTCGGTACGAGCATCACGGGCTGGGTGCTCTGCCTGTCGGAGCTCGGAGGCTCCAGCGGAGGCTGGACAGAGCTGTTTTCGACCGCGACGCTGACGGGCGTGATCTCGCTGGTCGGCATTGTGCTGCGGATGTTCTCAAAATCCCAGACGAAGCAGCACGTCGGCGACATTCTGATGGGCTTTGCGGTGCTGATGTTCGGAATGAGCGCGATGAGCGGCGCGGTCGCGCCGCTGCGTGAAAGCCCGGTCTTCATCGAATTTATGATGAAGCTGTCCAATCCGCTGCTCGGCATTCTGTTCGGTACGGTCTTTACCGCTGTCATTCAGAGCGCCTCCGCTGCGGTCGGCATCGTGCAGGCGCTCGCATCGACCGGCGTCATCGACTTTGCGACGGCGCTGCCGGTCATCATGGGCATTGCGATCGGCGCGGCGATGCCGGTCCTGATCTCCGCCATCGGCGCAAATGTGGATGGTCGGCGCACGGCGTTCGTATATCTGGTCGTGGAGGTCACGGGCGCGATCTTCTGGGGCGCGGTGTTCTATATCACGAACGCGATCTTCCATTTTGAGTTCATGTCCATGCAGATGAGCGCGGTCAGCATCGCGGCGCTCAATACACTGTTCCGGCTGGTCAAGGTGCTGATTTTGCTGCCGTTTACGGATGTGATCGAGGCGCTGGTCGACTTTCTCATCAAGGGTGACGGGAAAAAGGAAGAGCCGTCGATCATGCAGCTGGAGGAGCGCTTCCTCAAGCACCCGGCGCTTGCCATTGAGCAGAGCCGCATCTCTGTCAACGCGATGGCAGAGGAGGCACGCGACAATCTGACGGAAGCGATCAAGCTGATGAACAGCTATTCTGACAAGGGCTTTGAGGTCGTCGAGCGCATGGAGAGCACGGTCGACCGGTATGAGGACATGATCGGGTCGTATCTGGTCAAGCTGACCGGGTGCGAGCTGACGGGAAGCCAGAATGAAGAGGTCTCGAAATTCCTGCACACCATTTCGGATTTCGAACGCATTTCCGATCACGCGCTCAACATCGGCGAAAGTGCGCGGGAGCTGGCGCAGAAGCATCTGGCGTTCTCGGAGCAGGGGAGACACGAGCTGGATGTGCTCCAGTCGGCGGTACAAGAGATCGTGCGGCTCACGACGCGCGCGTTTACGGAGAATGATCTCGCGCTCGCCGCGCGGGTGGAGCCGCTGGAGGAGCTGATCGACAATCTGTGCGACGAGCTGAAGCTGCACCATGTCGACCGGCTGCAAAAGGGACAGTGTACCATTCAGATCGGGTTCGTGTTCAACGATCTGCTGACGAATTATGAGCGCATCTCCGACCACTGCTCCAACATCGCGGTCGCAATGATCGAGCTGGAATCGGACGAGTTTGACACGCATCAGTATCTCAAGAGCGTCAAGGAAATGAAATCCTCGGACTTTACGAGGCTGTATGAGGAATACAGCAGAATCTATTCGATTTAAGGTAAAAAGTAAAAGTGAAAAGTGAAGAAGTGTGGAGCCGGCTCTGCCGGCGAATTAAAAAATGTGCCGCTATGCGGCAAAACACACCGCTTAACGATTCACTATTACTTAAAACGTCGTGCGCAGTCAAGGGCTGCGCACGACGTTTTGGTTTCCTACGGAAAACAAAACGCTGCGTTTTCTTCGAAAACGCAGCAGGTTACACAAAAATATCAAGAAGGAATTGACAACAGTGACAGGCTATGCTAAAATAAATTTCCATAATGCCTGAGTATGTGCTGATGCCTAAAATCCCTTTTACAGTAATGATTATACCACCGCAGCGGCACGGACGCAAGCAGTATGTGTGAAAAAATCGACAACGCTACCGCGCGTATCAAAAAACACAGAACCAAGAAGAAAGGCTGTGATGAATCAGAATGGCGATGACCAAGGATGTCATGTGCGGCAAGACGCTCCGAAAGAGCTTTGCAAAGCATGACGAAATTCTCCCGATCCCCAATATGCTGAAGATCCAGAAGGACTCCTATGAGTGGTTCCTTCGCGAGGGTCTGCACGAGGTGTTCCGGGATGTGGACACCATCAGCGATTATACGGGCAATCTGGAGCTGAGCTTCCTCGATTACAGCATGAACGAGCCGCCCAAGTACACCGTTGAGGAGTGCAAGGAGCGCGACGCGACGTATGC
>CAKTVN010000134.1 GCA_934623545.1 uncultured Oscillospiraceae bacterium | reverse complement strand
CCAGTTGAGCGTATATCCGCCGCCGCGCTCAGACCAGATCTGCCAGTCGTTGCGCTTGCCGAAGGTAAATTCACTGCGGATGATCTGGAACACATCGCCGATCACGCCGGCGGAGATGACCTCGCGGAGCCGCCGCAGATCGCAGCCCCAGCGCGCGGGGAGCCAGGGCAGAAGCTGGCTGCCGGTTTCCCGGCTGACGGCGATCATTTCATCTACCTCTGCCATGGAAATCCCCATGGGCTTTGTGACGAGGACCTTTTTTCCGGCGCGCAGGCAATCGCAGGCGATGGAGGCGTGGCAGTCGCTTGGCGTGATGATCACGGCGAGCTCGAAATCGACCTCACGCAGCATGGCGTGGTAGTCTTCGTAAACCGGGCAGCCGAATTTTTCGGCAGCCGCCGCGCGGGCGGCTTCGTTGATATCGCAGATGGCAGCAAAGCGGAAGTGTTCGGATGCGTTGATGGCAGGGGCGTGCATGAGAGAGCCGTTACGCCCGTAGCCGATGAGACCGACTGAGATCATAGTAGTTTCCCTCCTGTTTATTGATAAGATATCCCGAGCTTTTGCAGAAGCGCGGTCAGCGCGGCATGATCCATGCGGAACAGCTCGATCCCGGAGAAGCCGCGATTGGCGCCGGCTTCCCGAAGATGCGGCTCAAGGGAGACAAACATCCCCTCATGATAGCGAAGGAAGTCCAGAATCTCTTCGATCTTTCCGTCGCCCTTTCCAGCAACGACGATCTCGCCGGTGCCGTGGATGGAGTCCTTGATGTGGACGTATTCGACGTAGCGGTGCACGCGACGGAGGCTGTCCATCGGGTCTTCTCCGGCAACGACGTAGTTGGACGGGTCGATCACGCCGAGAAAGCTCATATCGTGCATCTGCTCGTAGATGTCCTGGCAGCGGACGCTTTTCTGCCCGTAAATACCGGCTTCGTTCTCCATCAGCAGCACAACGCCGCTGCGCTTTGCGATGTCCAGCATGATACGCAGCCGGGAAAGGACCTTCTGGCGGCACTCGTCCAGACTGTGTTCGCCGTGATAGAAGGAGAAGATGCGGATATACGGCGTCTCAAAGATCTTGGCGAGCGTGATGGCATGATCGAAGCGCTCGAGATATTCCTCGAAATTGCAGTCGATATCGACCTTCCCGATGGGCGAGCCGATGGAAGAGACGTGAACGTCGTTCTCGTCAAAGATCTGCTTCAGCCTCCGGGCTTCATCCAGCGAGAGCTGGAGCACATTTTTATCCCAGACGGTCCGGAGCTCCAGATAGTGGATATCGAGCTCGTGCATGACCTGAAGCTGCTGCTCCAGCTTCGGGGAGATCTCGTCGGCAAAACAGCTGATACGAAACATGAAGAAATCCTCCTGTATCATCAAAAAAGTCAGACGGCGAAGGGCGTCGTCTGACTCCATTATAGAATAGGGGCTTTGTATTTTCTTGCGCAAAGGATAAGGATTTTTTGCGGTGTATTTGGATTTTAAGGCAACGCCGCACAATTCGGCAAGCAGATTTGACGAGAGATTTTCCGTCAAGGTTTCAAGCTTTTCAAACCGCAGGATCGGCGGAAAAGATCTGTCAAAGCGCGAAGGCGCAATCGCGCGGTGCTGCCTTAACGCTCCGCCTCGCTGCGCGCCTTCAGCTGATACTGCTTCGGGCTGAGCCCGGTGAAGGTTTTGAAGCTGCGGCTGAAGTGGGAGAGGTTGGTGTATCCGACCGCCTCTGCGGTCTGCTCGACGCTGCGCTGGGCGGCAAGCAGGTGCTTTGCCTTCATCATGCGGCAATTGATGAGATACTGCATCGGGGTGATGCCGGTGACCTGACGAAACAGGCTGCACAGATAGGATTTGTTGATATAAAAGCGCGTGCAGAGCAGATCCAATGTAAGCTCCTCGGCGTAGTTTTCATGAATATACTGAATGATCTCGTAAATGCGCAGATATTTTTCGCCCCCGTGCAGGGAAAGCACATGATGGCGCAGATAGCTCCGATTGACGCAGATCAGAAGCTCTCCGAGCAGAAAGCGGATCATCAGGTCGCTTCCAAAATCATCTCTTGCCTCATCCATCTCCTGAAGCATCTGAAGGAGGGGCAGACAGCGAAGATGCTCCTCCTCGGAAAGCTCGAGAAGCTGCGGCGCGTCAAACGGGCGATAGTAAAAGCAGTGCAGCAGATTTGTCTGTGCAGAGCTGAGATCGCTGATCAGCTCCGGCTTGAAGCTCACGACATAGCGGCGGTAGTGTTCGTTTGCATTGGTTGAAAAAATGCGGTGCAGATCCATGTTGTTAAACAGAAGCAGCGTCCGGGGGCGCAGCGCATATACGGTATCATTGATCTGGCACGACAGACCGTCCGACAGGACATACAGCAGTTCGAAGTCCCGGTGAATGTGCGCCGCGCGCGGCTGCGCAGAAGGAGAGTCCTTATAGCGCGCGCTGAAATCGCAATAGAGATTTTCAAACGGCTGCGGCTGAAAATAGGGCATGAATACACGTTCTCCTTTCTGAAAAGCCGTTGGAGGATGCTATTCAAATTCTATTCCATGGGAGGCTTGATTGCAAGGTAAAGCGCCGAAAAATGCCGCGCGGCGGAGAAATAGACTGTTTTGGCTTTGTTTTTACCCGGTTCTCTTACTGGCGCAAACGGGTTTTGTCCACTAAAATGAAGATGCAGTGAGGCAAGCGGCACGCAGCCGCCTGCCGGAATGCAGAAAATTCAGGAGGGAATAAAATGAAACTGAGAAGAGTCCTTGCATTTGCTCTGGCGCTGGTGCTTCTGCTGGCTATGACGGCTTGCAGCAAGCCGGAAACGACGCCCGAGAAGAAGCCGGAAGCCAACAACACCCCGGCACAGGAAGCAGAGAAGACACCCGAAGAAACTCCCGCTGAAACAGAAGCCCCCGCTTCAGAACCGGTCGATCTGGTCGTCGCATGGTGGGGCGGTCAGAGCCGAAACGAAAAGTTCCAGGCGGCGCTGGACCTCTATGCTTCTGAAAATGAGAATGTCACCATCGAAACGCAGACCAACGGCTTCAGCGATCATCTGACGGCGCTGTCCGCGGCGGCTGCCAGCGGCGATATGCCGGACATGGCGATGCTTCAGGGCGCGTACTATCAGAGCTACGTTGACAGCGACCTCTTGGTCGATCTGATGCCGTATGTGGAAAGCGGCGCACTGGATCTGAGCAACGTCTCCGAGAACATCCTTGCGGCGACGACGATCGACGGCAAGCTCTACGGCGTCTGTGCCGGCATGAACTCCCCATCCGTGATCTACAACAAGACGCTGCTGGATGCAAACGGCATTACCATCGAGGACAACATGAATCTGGATCAGTTCGCCGAAAAGTGCGCCGAGATCTATGAGAAGACCGGCTATCCCACCTTCATCAGCAACGCATCCCAGATGATCGAAATGATCTGCCGCGGCAACGATCAGGTGCTCTACAAGGAAGACTGCCTTGGCGTGGATTCCTATGAGGATCTGCTTCCGTACTTCGAGCTGCTGGAGCGCGGTCGCAGCGAGGGCTGGCTGATCGACTACAGTGTGACCATTGGTCTGTCGAACTCCGAGGAGCAGCCAATCGTCTACGGCACGACGCCCGAAAACAGCTCCTGGTGCAGCTTCTACAACTCCAATCAGGCAGCTGCGATGCAGGCAGCGGCTCCGGAAGGCGTCGAGCTTGCGCTCACGACCTGCCCGCTGGATAACCCCAGCAAATCGAACTATCTGCGCGAGGCGATGAGCTGGACGATCTCCACACAGAGCAAGGACATCGATGCAGCGGTCGCGCTGCTCAACTACATGATCAACTCCGTGGAAGCCAACGAGCTGATTCAGGCGGAGCCTGGTGTTCCGGCTTCCAGTGTTGTTGCGGACGCCATCGCGGCAGATCTTCCCGACATCCAGAAGACGATTTTTGCCTACATCAACAATGTCATCACTCCGAACTGCTCGGCATCCAACCCGCCCTCCGGCGCAGGTACGAGCGAAGTAGTAAACCTGGTCCTTGAGCTGGACGAGAAGGTCTACTACGGCGAAATGACGGCGCAGGCCGCAGCACAGCAGCTGTTTGAGGATGGCAACCGCATCATGGCGGAGGCTGCCGCACAGTAAGACACGATATTTTGCCGGTCGGTGCTGCGAGGGTCAACCGACCGGCATTTCATATTTGTGCAGAGGAGTTCCGAATGAAAAATTTGAAAGAAGCACCGGTGCGCCGGCGCATACGCGGAAACACGATCGAGCGGCAGGAGCATATCGCGGGATATGTGTTCTCGGCGCCCTTTACTTTCGGCTTTTGCTTTTTTGTGCTGGTGCCGGTGCTAACGTCGCTTTATTACGCATTTTGTTCCTATAACATTCTCAAGCCCGCAAAGTGGGTCGGGCTGAGCAACTTCATCCGAATTTTTCAGGATGAGACCTTCTACAAGTCTCTTCTTGTTACAATGAAATATGCCTTTGTTTCGGTGCCGCTGAAGCTGGTTTTTGCGCTGCTTGTCGCGCTGCTGCTTCTGAAAAATACAAAAATGACGCCGGTCTATCGCGCGGTATATTATCTGCCGTCGATCCTCGGCTCGTCCGTGGCTGTCGCGATCCTCTGGAAGCGGATGTTTGCGCAGGATGGCTTGATCAACCGCCTGTTCGGCTTGGATACCGCTTGGCTCGGCAATACAAGCACGGCGATCTGGGTCATCATTCTGCTGGCGATCTGGCAGTTCGGCTCGTCCATGCTGATCTTCCTCTCCGCGCTCAAGCAGATCCCAACGACGCTGTATGAGGCGGCGCGTGTGGACGGCGCGGGGAAGGTGCAGGTGTTTTTCCGGATCACCCTTCCGCTGCTCACGCCAACGATCTTCTTCAATCTGGTCATGCAGTCGATCAACGGCTTTATGGTCTTTGCACAGGGGCAGATCATCACAAACGGAAAGCCGATGAATTCGACGCTGTTCTATGTTGTGTATATGTACCAGCAGGCGTTTGAGTACAACAAGGTCGGTTACGCTTCGGCGATGGGCTGGATTTTGCTTTTGGTGGTGGCGCTGTATACGGGGCTGCTGTTCAAGACGAAAAGGTACTGGGTCTATGAGGAATGAGGAGGCGAGCGCAGCTTTGAAAAAGAAAGTATCCTGGATACTGTATCATGTGTTCATTATTGCGATCGGACTCATGATGGTTTATCCGCTGGTATGGATGGTGTGCAGCTCTTTTAAGG
>CAKTVN010000133.1 GCA_934623545.1 uncultured Oscillospiraceae bacterium | reverse complement strand
TGCTGTAGCTCAGTCGGTAGAGCGCGTCATTGGTAATGACGAGGTCGGCAGTTCGAATCTGCCCAGCAGCTCCAACAAAAACCGCTTGAATCGAAATGATTTAAGCGGTTTTTGTTGTTCTTATGCAATTTTTCAGCCGATTTCCCGCTCTACCCATTTTGGGACACGAAGAAGAAACCCATACAAAAACCCATACCGCCCCTAAAAAGAGCAAGAAGCCGAGGTTTATTCCCCGGCTTCTTGCTTTTCGCCAATGCAGTCTAAAACATAATCACGCAAGACCGCATTCGAAGTCTTGCCGATCTCTGCGCAGTAGGTTTTAAACTTCTCGGCCTGCTCCTTTTTGACCCGGCAAGCAAGGCTTGCGATGTTCTCGCGCTGGTATTTTGCAGAGGCTCTTTTTTGTGCATCGCTTGGTGCCAAGTAATCACTTCCTTCCGTCGCATATATTCTATCACATTTTAATATGATTAACCATATACAAAATATCCAATTCTATATGGTTAATCTTGTGCAATATCCCATCTTGCTCTATGGTTAAACATATAGTACAATAAGACCATCGAAGGGGAACAAAAGAAAACAGTTCAGACACCGGCAGAAGATGGGTGAAGAACGTCTATAAGAGTTGGGAAGGAACAGCAAAGTGCAGCAAGGCTCACGAGATCAGTTGAAAGCCCCCAGCCGCCGGAGTTCCCCAAGACAAAGAAAAAGCGCTCCCGGAGGCCGTAGGAAGCAAGCCGGAAGCGCAGCCGAAAAGGGCTGATTGCAGTATAGCACAGCCCGCCGAAAAAGGAAAGGGGCTTTACCAATGAGCAACACAGAAATTCAGAGCAAGGTCAACGAGCTTCGCGAGCTGCGCCACATGGCCGACGAGCTGGCCGCTGAGATCGAGAGCATTCAGGACGCGATCAAGGCGCACATGACTGCCATCGATGCCGACACGCTGACGGGTACGGATTACAAGATCACTTGGAAGACCGTGACCAGCAGCCGGTTCGACAGCACGGCGTTCAAGAAGGCCATGCCGGAGCTGGCCGAGCACTTCACCAAGTCCACCACCAGCCGCCGCTTCACTGTGGCGTGAGAGGGCAGCAATGGCGAAGGACAAGGACAAGCACCCCAGCTGGTTCAAGATGAAGCTGGAGCGCCGGGAGCTGGTCAGGCAGCTATCCCCGGAAACAGCGGTGAACGTGCTGCTGGCCTGCTGGGACTTCTTGGAGACAGGCGAAAAGCCCGTAAACCTGTCTCCCATCGAAAGCGTTGCGTTCTCTGCGTTCATGCCGGACATGGAAGAAGCCTGGGCGCGATATGTGCAGCGAATCACGGCAAGACATGGCGCTGATCGGTCGATATCGACCGATATCGAATGACACAGAAGTAGAAGAAGAAACAGAAGTAGAAGTAAGAAGTAGACTGTATAAGGGTATAAGGGAACGGAGCCGCTTCCGCGCTCCGCTCCACCCACCCCGACAAAGGAGGCAGATAGTTGCTGTTTGATTTTGACAAATTCGCGGATATCACAGCTTCGGTATTCCCCGGAGGGCCGTACACGCTGGACGAAGCGCTCGGCGTGTTCCGGTGCTACTTCGAGCAATACGAGTCGCACATTGGCAGACCGCACCCGCTGATCTGCGCAAGTCAGATCGTGCGCATCGTCCGGGATATGCCGTGGATCGAGCAGGCCGACCGGGGCAGCGCATACGCCGACATTCCGCCGGAGAGCTACCTGCCCATGATCGACCAGCATTTCCAGACAAGATACCGCCGCTGCGATTACAACATCAACCACTTTTTCAGCGGGCGCATTCGGGAATTGCGCTTTTATGAAATGTGCTACTAAGGAGGACTAATTATTATGGACAATCTTCAAAACAACGTAGACCAGTTACGCGAAGAATTTAAGGCTGCTGTATTGGAATTGACGCCAGACGAGCGGAAGGAATTGCTGAAAATGATCCGGCAGCGAAAGGCTGAAAAAGGACAGAAATATGCGACGGAGACAAGCCGCAGCATTGGGAGGGGTTGAAAATGAGCGATATCAAAGACAATCTGTACAGTCAGATTCTTTCTCTTAACGAAAATGAAGTACGCCTTTTCCTTGCTCTTATGCAGGACAAGTTGCTCGAGGAATCTGCTGCTGTACCGGACATAACTCCACCGGAGGGAATGACAAAAGCCGACTGCAAGCGCCTCATTAAGTCAATACGCACAAAACAGCCCTACGCCGATGCACGCACACAACAGTACAGCCTGCGGGTAATCTCCCACATTCGCAATGTGTGGATTCCGCAGATCAAAAGCCATGACCAACAAGCAGGCTGAACGCCCGCTGCGCCCACGCAGGAAAAAGGGTCGACCGCGCAAGCGGAACGAGATATGCCCATACTGCGCAAGCTGCTTTCGCTGCCCGCTGCCGGATTGTGTGATCCCATACCGTCAGATCGTCAATCTTCTGCCAGAAGGCTTTACGTACCGCCCGGATGATTAAAAAGCATATGCCACTGTGGGGCCGTACAAGCCCCACAACGGCGTTTTTTATTCTCCCGCATAAACGGAGCGGCCATATAGCTTCTGACGGCGTGTGCGGCGTTGCAACAAAGGGAGCGGGGTTTTTCCCGCTCCCTTCGTCTATATTGTAGGGCTTAGAACAGATGGTCAGCACGCCGCAGGTGCTTTAGCGGCGTACCTGCGCAGTACTTCGCGCAGGATTTTGCAACGTTGCAAAGAGTGGGCGGCTCCGCAAGCGCTGCCGACGGACACCGGGGCTTTCTCCCGGCTGTTGGCCTGTTTGCTTCTCCTTCCTTTTGGCTTAATCTTCAAACGCTTTTTGGAAACACTGAATCAATGTGCTTTTGCTGTCCGTTGCCGCAGGTTTCAAAAACGGCTGTGCGTCCTGTCTTGACGTTCCAAGCTCCACATGTGGCGAATACTCGACGTTTGTACCGACGAAAACGGATAATTCATCATCATTCGGCGCTGTACCGCTGTATTCGCCTGTCTGAATCACCCCATTTTTTGGCTTATTGGCCTTGTACGACTTCGCAGCTGGCTTCTTTCCGGCAAGTGCCCACGTGATACTGTTGCGCAAAAGGCCGGTGTCAGCCGGTGCAAGCTGCTTTGCGAATTTCTCCACCACAAGGCCGCACATCGTAAGCGCTTTCAACGCCCGCGACTTGATTTCCTCTTTGCATTCCGCGCTATGATCTTTGAACTCAACGGTTGTCATGGTTCTTATCTCTCCGTTCCTGCCAGATTTCCCCGTAGCTCTCAAAGACTATTCCGAAGAATGCGCCCGCGAGGAAAAGTCCCGCCCCGATGATCATATATCCCATATCTGCCCCCTTAAAAATTCTCGATAGACTGACCGGCCAACTCTTCCCACCATTTTCCCATGCTGATAGCAAAATCAGGGGAAGTGGGTGCGTTTCTGCTTCCGCCGCGGCCAGAACAGTAGCCTGCAAGCCCTTCCAGCTCGTTCCACGCCCGCAGAACCGCGCCTGCACCTGTTTTGCAGTTGTCAGAAAGCATACGCAGTGCCGCTGCCTCTTTGACATCATCTGTGCTGTCGGCGGCGTCCAGCGCATACTTGGAAAGCAGCTTCAGCATGGTGCTGTTGCCGTCGTACCGCTCCGCGAGAGAATAGTAGTCATTCACGGTCAGTACGCCCGATTTCAGCAGCTCCAGCGCGTTTGTATCAATCGCGTCCGGGTTCGCAAAACCGTCCTTCTGAACGGCCTTTTCAAGCTCCTTGCGCAGCTCTTTGCACTTCGCGTCAAACTCCGGCCAGATTCGGCCATCCGCAATTTTGAACTCCGCGTCTGCTTTGTTCAGATCGAGCGCCGCTGTTGCGGTGCGCAGCTGCTTGTCTTCGGCAGTGTCGTTAGGCCTCCATGCCTTTGCGTCAGTGTCGGCCCGCCGGGCCTGCACGAGGTTGTCATAGGCCGCGGCGTATTCGTCGCGGGCGCTTCTGAATGCAGTGTCAAGCTGCCGTGCGTATGTGTTATATTTGCTCATATTTTTCCTTTCTGCGTGTCCTCACGCCTGATAATTTCCTGTGCCTCCAGTACGGTGTTCCGGCTATATCCCTCCGCGAAGTCGAGCGGGTTCAGTTCGAGCACCGCGGCTTTCTCCTCTGCGTTCATCCAGTCTGCGCTTTGCGAAAAGATAGGAAAGAGCAAAAGACGCATCTGAAATGCAGTGGAGCTAACGGGAGGGATCTCCCCGGCCCGCTGATTTTGAAAATCCCTCAGCTTTCCAAGCCGTGCTTTTATCTCGTTCACGCGTCCTCCTCCAATCCTTCCAGCAAGTCCAGGTGCCCGACCTTGATTGCTTCATCGATCAGCTGATATAGGGACAGGCTCAGGGGATCTATATTCTTGCTGGGGTGCGGGTAACGCACAATGCGGCGTCCGTCCGGGGTGTATGCTCCGTGCTCCAGAAGATAAGAAAAAATATCCTGCCTTGTACGGAACTCTCGGCCATCTTCGGTAAGAAAAACTGTTTCACCTGGCGGACGGGCTTTGATGTATTTCTGCAAGGCTGCAAGTCTTCGCTCAATAGCCTGCATCGGTTTCATCCCTCCATTTCTCCAGTTCGCGCAGCTGCTCCAGAATATCCGTCTGTTCGCACAGCTTCAGCGAGTATTCCAGCACCGAGCGGGCGGCAGAAATGCGTGCCTGCGCCTGTTCGCCCTTGTCTTCCATGATCTCGCGCAGCGTTGACAAAGCCGGGCTTAATGTCTGCTGTGCTTGCCGCGTGGCGTCGCGCACCATATCGCCGAACGCCTGCTTGTACCGCTCCATGAATTCAGTGTCCTTCATGTACTCCCGCAGGGTGCTTTCTCCGATTCCGGCAATTGCTGCCGCTTCCGCCCGTGTGCGGCTCACAAGAAGCGCCCGCAGCGCTTTTTCCTTTCTTGGTGTCAATTCATCACTCCTTTCCATGCTATAACCGCCAGAAACCGGCGAAAAGCGCCGGGTCAGTAAAAAATATACGCCCGCAGTGCTCGGCTGATTGTGGGCTTTCTGAGCGCTTTCAGGGCAGTGTTCCGCACCCGTGCGTTAACCGACTTGTCAAACCAGAACGCGCCAATCAGCGCCTCGCGCAGTTCGTCCGGGATCTGCTGCAAGGCTGCTCGTACCGCCTCGGCCAGCTCTTCCTGCTCGACCTCTAAGAATTGGCTTTCCGCCTGCGTGTCCGTCACAAGGTCCACCAGCGTATTGTTTCC
>CAKTVN010000132.1 GCA_934623545.1 uncultured Oscillospiraceae bacterium | reverse complement strand
AGAGAAAATTTCTCAAGACCGCGCCGGGCAAAAGCCCATAGCGACCGATATTACAAGTTAGATTATATCTATTTTCGCGCGCAAAGTCAAGAAAGCGGCGGAATTTTTGGAAATCGTCTGCCGCGCCTCAAGTAACCGATGATTCGATCGGCAAGAGTTATCAGCGAGAGATTTTGGCACGAATGAAAGTTTGAAAAATGATGGAATACTGTATGTATTTCGAGTTTTTCAAACTGCACAGTCGGGGCAAAAGATCCGCTGAGAACCGCAGCCGATCGATTCAGCGGTTACTCAGGGCTTGACGCTCCGCGAGGCGACGTAGGTCGGGATGTTGTGCTCATAGAGCTTCCCCACCCCGTTCGTATCCTCAAACAGCGCCGTCAGCCGGAAGCCCGCCTCGAGCTGACCGCCGAGCTGCTCTTCGAGTGTGTGCGAAAACTGCATTCCCCCGTCGTCGCGCGCGAGCTGCCGCGCGTGCTCGGGATTGCTCAGAGGGTCAAACGGGAGCGTATTGACAATATTCGTTTCATCCTCGTCAAAGACGTAGTTCAGCCCGTTATCCAGCCCCGCGAGCAGCGCGCCGCCCCTCTTCAGCACCCGGAAGCACTCTTTCCAGATCGGTCTCACCTCGCGTACATAGCAGTTGGACACTGGGTGGAAAATGAGGTCGAAGCTTTCGTCCGCAAACGGCAGCGGCTGCGTCATGTCCGCGCGGACGATCTCGATGGAATAGCCCTCGCGCACGGACACCGTCCGCTCCTGCTCGAGCATTTTTTCGGAATAGTCCAGGACCGTGCACTCCGCGCCGAGCGCCGTAAAGACCGGCATCTGCTGCCCGCCGCCGCAGGCGAGTCCCAGTATCTTTTTGCCCCGAAGCTCGCCGAGCCATTCGTGCGGCACGAATTTTACCGGCGTGAGCTTCACATCCCAGCTGCCGTTTTTCGCGCGGAGATATTCCTCATGGCTGATCGGTGTCCCCCACTCCCAGCCCTCCTCGACCCAGCGGTCGATGGTCTCCGCGTTGATCTGCGTGTACTGCATTTATATCCCTCCGTTCCAAAAAAGCCGAACGGAAATCCGTCCGGCTTTAATCGGTGTTCAGACTTTTACTTGGTGCCAAAGATGCGGTCGCCCGCGTCGCCGAGACCCGGCACAATGTAGCCGTGCTCGTTGAGATGATCGTCCAGCGCACCGGCGTAGATCTCCACGTCCGGATGCTTTTCGACGAGGCAGCGGATGCCCTCGGGCGCTGCAACGAGCACCATGAGCTTGATGTGCTTGCAGCCGCGCTTCTTCATCTCCTCGATCGCCGCATCCGCCGAGCCGCCGGTCGCGAGCATCGGGTCGACGATCAGGATGTCGCGCTCTGCGATATCCTTCGGCATTTTGCAGAAATAAACGTGCGGAATGAGCGTCTCTTCGTCGCGGAACATACCGATGTGGCCGACACGCGCGGAGGGGACCATGCGCAGCACGCCGTCGACCAGACCGAGACCCGCGCGCAGGATCGGAACGACTGCGAACTTCTTGCCGGCAAGCGTCGGCGCGTCCATCTCGCAGATCGGAGTGTCAATGTGCTTGGAGGTCATCGGCAGATCGCGCGTTGCCTCATAGGTGATGAGCATACCGATCTCGCTGACGAGCTCACGGAAATCCTTGACGCTGGTGTCCTTATCCCGCATGATGGTCAGCTTGTGCGCGACCAGCGGATGATCCATGATGTGTACATGAGGTCCAAAATTCTTCTCGTTCATCATTAGAAACTCCTTTTCCATCCGTTTATTCTGTTGTTTTTTCTTCCGCCCGGGCGCGCTCCGCCTGAGAGAGCCGAATATAGTTCGGCGTCAGCGCGGCGCCGTCGCCGCCGACCCCGCTTCGCATCTGCTCCCACGCTGCCAGCGCCACACCGGACGCGCGCTGCTGGCGCAGATGCTCCGGCATCAGCGAAATGCCCGGCAGTCCATCCGAAAGAGTATTATAGCACAAAGCCGCTCCGTCGCCAACCATAAATATTTTTTTGTTGATTTCACACAAATCTTCCCCGAGCTGCTCGATGGAAATTGCGCGATCTTCCGTCATTCGGGTCAAAGCACCGCCCTCAACCGAAAAAATCGCGTTATAGACCTGCGCGCGCCGCGCGTCCATGCAGCAGCAGTAGACGCCGTCAGCGGCAGCCGCGCCACGCGCCATCGCCTCGAGCGTTGAAACGCCGTAGCACGGAATTTGCCGCCCCCAGGCAAAGCCCTTCGCCGCTGCGACGCCGATGCGCACGCCGGTAAAGCTTCCCGGTCCCGCCGCGACGGCGGCGGCGTTGATGTCTTCAACTGTAAGCCCGGCAGTCCGGATGAGGTCCTCCGCCATCTGCATGAGCGTGCAGCTATGGGTCATGCCGCTGTTCTGAAATGCCTCGGCGCGCAGTGCTCCGTCCTCGAGCAGCGCGGCGCTCGCCGCCTTCGCCGAGGATTCAAAGGCTAAAATTCTCAAACCGATCGCCTCCGTTGATCGTGATGCGGCGGCTTTCGTCGCCGGTCCGCTCGATGTGGATCGTGATCGCGCCCTGAAGCGCATCGTCCACATTTTCGCTCCATTCCACCGCGCAGATGCCGCCGCGCGCCAGATAGTCCTCCCAGCCGATGTCAAACAGCTCCTCGCTTGAGGAAAGACGGTACATATCAAAGTGAAACAGCGGCATTTTACCGGAGAGATATTCGTTTACGATGGTATAGGTCGGGCTCGTGACCGGCTCCGTCACGCCGAGCCCGCGCGCAAGCCCGCGCGTGAATGCGGTCTTTCCCGCGCCGAGGTCGCCGTAATAGGCGATCACATCCCCCGGCTTCAGCCGCGCCGCCAGCGCCTCGCCGGCGCGCTCGGTCTGCTCCGGGGACGAAGTGTAAAATTCCATAGCATTCTCCTGATCGATTTCTGACGTTATCTTATCACATACGCGCGCCATTTGCAAAAAAACTTTACAGCCGCTGCGGAATTTGTTACAATATTAGGGCAACACCGCGCAAATGCGTCTGCGCGCTTCGCCGAATCTGCTTGCCGAATTGTGCGGTGTTGCCTAAACACTTCGACATCTCTGCCGCGCTTTACCGCGCTTTACGAAAGGAGGCTGACAGATGCAGGGTATTTTCCGCGCCATCGGAGAATTTGTCAAGAAGGCAGATATGCTGCTTCTGTCGCTGTGCATCACGGCAACGGTCTATGGCATCATCATCATCTCCAGCGCGACGAACCACGCCGGCAACAGCCGCTACGTGCTCATCCAGCTCGTCGCGCTGCTGCTCGGCATTGCGCTGTATGTGCTCTTTACGCTGATCGACGTCGATATCATCGCCGAGCGGCGCGAGCTGCTGCTCGTGTTCAGCGTGCTGTTCATCGCCCTGCTCCGCTTCTTCGGTGTTGAGCGCGGCGGCAACAAGAGCTGGCTCGACTTCGGACTTCCCATCATGATTCAGCCCGCCGAGATCTGCAAGGTCATTTTCATCATCATCATCGCCAAGACGATGGCGGTCAAGCAGAACAAGATCTCCTCGCCGTTGACGGTCGCCGAGATCACCGGCATCACGGTGCTGCTCGCGCTCGTCATCCGCTACTTTTCCTGGGACGACGGCATGATGCTGAACTATCTGATGATCTTCGCGATCATGGCGTTTGCCGCCGGGGTCAACCTCATCTGGTTCCTCGCGGCGGGCGGTCTGGTGCTGGCGGCGTTCCCCTTCATCTGGTCGCGCCTCGGCGACTATCAGCAAAACCGCATTCTCGTCCTGTTTGACCCGACGATCGACCCGGACGCGCAGTCCGTCCGTTATCAGATGAACCGCAGCATCCGCGCCCTTCAGAACGGCGGCGTCGCCGGACAGGGGCTTTTTAATGGCACGATGGTGCAGTCGGGCTCGCTTCCGGCGCAGCACACCGACAACATCTTCTGCGCCTGCGGCGAGGAGCTTGGCATGATCGGCTGCCTTGCGATCCTTGCACTGCTGGCGGCGATCATCATCCGCTGCGTCTACATCGGCGTCAAATCCGAAAACTACATGAACCGGCTCATCTGCATCGGCATCGCCGGTATGCTCGCCTCACAGATCGGCATCAACGTCGGAATGTGCCTCGGCGTGTTCCCGGTCGTCGGTCTGACGCTCCCCTTCTTCAGCTACGGCGGCAGCTCCATCGTCACGATGTTCGCCGCGATGGGCTTCGTCTCCGGCATCCGAATGCGCCCCGCGCCGGATTCCACCGCGCGCTATATCCGCCCGAAGCTCACCTGAGCCGTCCGCAGCGCGCAAAACACATAACGCAGCACACCGCTGTACGCACAGCGGTGTGTTTTTTCATGCGCTGTATTTTTTTCTTTTGCAAGAATATTTTTCATATGCCTGCAAACACTACCTCTGTCACACGGAGCGCGCGGCGGACTGCCTGTGCTTTGCCGCCGCGCCCCAATCAAGTCAGGAGGTAATCTTTTGAACCTGCATACCAAATCGCTGCGCAGGGCGCTGGCTCTGCTGCTTCTCACCGCCGCGCTGAGCGGCACGGCGCTTGCCGCCACACTGGAACTGGACGCGAAGGCGGTCTCCTGCCTGTCGGCGGAAGCGTTCGGCGAGGGCGCTTCCGCGCTCAGCGGCATTTACGTCTCCGACGTCCCCTCTTCCGCCGTCTGCGAGATTCGCTACGGCGCGCGCCGCATCTGCGCGGGCGACGTTCTGCCCGCGAGCGCGCTGGCGGAGCTGACCGTCGCGCCGTCCGGAAGCGGAGGGCAGGAATGCTCGCTTTACTACCGTCCCATCTACTCTAACGGCGTCGGCATCGCGCAGGAGCTGCGCTTTACGCTGCTCAGCGGGAAAAATCAGCCGCCTGTCGCGCAGGACGGCACGATGGAGACCTATAAGAACATCAGCAATACCGGCGCGCTCGCCGTGCGCGACCCGGACGGCGACGCAATGCAGTACACGCTCGTGCGCGCGCCGAAGCGCGGCGCAGTCGAGCTGCATGACGACGGGACCTTCACCTACACGCCGCAGGAAAATAAAGTCGGCAAGGACAGCTTCGTCTTTACCGCCACGGACGCCGCCGGGAACGTGTCCAACGAAGCCTGCGTCCGCATCAAGATCGTCAAGCCCACCGACAAGGCGGTCTACAGTGACCTCCCGGAGGATGCGCAGTATCTCGCGGTCTGGCTGCGTGAGCAGGGCGTCTACAGCGGGCGCACCATCGACGGACACCTATGCTT
>CAKTVN010000131.1 GCA_934623545.1 uncultured Oscillospiraceae bacterium | reverse complement strand
TTTTTTGCATACTTTTTTCTGGCAAGACAGAAAAAAGTATGCCGCCGGAGGCACAGTTACAGCGTCGCTGTAAAAACAGCACCTCCGGTGAATCCGGAAAGAGATGTCACCCCTTCGGGCGCAAAAAGCCTCCCGCATCCTTCGGATGCTCCTATTTTGCGTCCTTCGGGCGCAGCGGCGGGCTTCCGCCCGCGTCTTCTATGGTTCGCGGACCGTTCCGCCGTCTACGATGACCTCGCCGTGCTCCGCGCAAAGCGCGTCCAACCCGCCCGGCACGATCACCTCGCCGCCGGTGATCACGATATCGCCCTCGCCGAGCCAGACGCCCTCCACCAGATAGAGTTCGCCGCCGGTGATCTCAATGCGTCCTTTTTCGATGCTGCACCCGCCGTCGACGCGGAGCGTTCCGTCGTGGATCTCCAACGCCGCGTTTTGAAGCCAGAGCTCCTCCTCGCAGTGAAGGCTGCCGTTCTCGACCAGAAGACGTCCCTGCTCGCCGGAATTGCTCCCCATCGAAAGCCGCTGCACCGTAACATCCGCGTCACGCACGGCGAAGATGGGATGGTGGATGCCGCCCCAGCCCCAGGCGTTGACCGCGCCGGTCGTGAGCGCTCCGCCGCCGTCGAGCAGCAGCCCCGTACCGCCCAGCTCGCCCGCGATCTGGCTGCTGCCGGTCATTGTCAGATGCAGCGCGCCCCACGGCAGGATGCTCTGCGCGAAGGCGTTCTCCATATACAACCGCCCGGCAAAATAGACATCCTCCAGCTGCGTCAGCTCCAGCGACTGCCATGTGATGCCGCTGCGGTCGCTTGTATCGACCCACGAATCGTCATACGCCGTCTGGAAATAGCGGCTGACTGCGTCCTCGCCGAAGGCGATCGCCGCTCCGTAGTCATGAATCTCGGCGTTGGAGCCGTCCAGTGCGGTGAGCGTGCCGCTGCCGCCCTCGATCACGGTCCGCTCGCGCAGCTCGTTTGAAACATACACCTCACCGCCGCTCAAAACAAGCGTCGTTCCCACGCCCTCAAACGCGTCGATCAGCGCCGTGCCGCCGCGGAAGGTCATCCGCGAAAGCCCCTGTGCGCTGCGGCAGAGCATCGCGCCGCCCGCAAGGAGCGTCTCGTCCATCTCAGCAGAGAGGACCTCTGTACAGAGCGTGCCGCCGAGCTGCGCCAGCGTGAGCGGCATCTCTTTGTTTTGCAGCAGCACCAGCCTGTCGCAGATCAGCGTCACATCGCCGTCGAGCATCAGCGCGGGCAGTGGAAGCGTCCCGCCGCCGCTGCCGAGCCCGGCGGTGTTCTCGATGCGGAGCGTGCCGCTGCCGGTAATCAGCACGCAGTCAAAGCCGTCGAAGCACGCATATTCCGAGCCGCCCGCGTCCACCGTACAGTCGCCCGTGATGTTCAGCCGCAGCAGGCTCGTTCCGTTCGGGCGAAGATTGGGGATGGCGCAGCTTTCCGCGTCGATGGTAAAGGCATGATACGCCTCACCGTTCCATACGATTTGAGCGTAGGATGTCGCCTGACGCGCGCCGCCGCCGGAAAACTCCTCCAGCCAAACGCCGTCCTGTACGCTCTTCAGCGCCAGCTCCTCGTCGCGCCCGTCCGGCGTGCGGAAGCTGTAGCCAAATTCGTTGCTGACGCCCTCGTCCGCGCGCGGCGCGAGGGGCGGATCGTCAAATTTTTCCGCCGCACCGCTGTTCGCGGGGATGTCAAACCAGCCGCGGCAGCTTTCCGGAATCGACTGCGCGGAAAGCTCCGTCTGCTCCGGAAGCGTTTCCTCCGGGACCTCCTCCGCGTCCGGCTGCGCCTGTGCGGCGTTTTCCCCCGCGGTCACAGTCTGCGCCGGGGCTTCCTCCTCCGGGGCGGAAGCGGGCGTCTGCGGCGCGGCGCAGGCGCACAGCAGACACAGCAGCAATGCGAGCACAATGCAAAGTCGGTTCATAAGCGCCTCCTGTAGTCATAGGATGGATATGCCTTGATATACAAATATTAACACAGAAGCGTGCGGCGGTCAATGCCTCCCCGCGGCGCTCCTCCGCACGGCGGGCGCACGAAAAAAGTCTGAAGATCGCGTAAAGGATCGAAAAAGGGCTTGCAAAAAAGGAATGCGTCTGGTAGATTATTTATGTTCTTATGTAAATCTTGCGTTCACGTTTCTCCTTCCAAATTCTACTGCCATCGGAGCGTTTTGATATGCTTTTTTCCAGCCTTCATTTTCTGTATCTGTTCCTCCCGGCGTGTCTGCTGTGTTACTTCGCAGTGCCGGGACTTCGCGCGAAAAATATCGTGCTGCTGCTGTTCAGCCTTGTCTTTTACGCCTGGGGCGAGCCGGTCTATGTGCTGCTGATGCTGCTGGTCGCGGCGGCGAACTGGGCGTTCGGGCTTCTCATGGAGCGGCTGAATAAAAAGATGCTGCTGGTGTTGGCAGTGGTATTTGACCTCAGCTGTCTGGCGCTGTTCAAGTACACGGGCTTTCTGGTCGAGAATCTCAACGCGCTGCTCCATCTGGAGCTTCCGGTGCCGCAGATCGCGCTGCCGATCGGCATCTCGTTCTACACCTTCCAAATTCTCTCGTATGTGGTCGATGTCTATCGCGGAAATGTCGGCGTGCAGCGCTCCTATCCGCGTTTTCTGCTGTACGTCAGCCTCTTCCCGCAGCTGATCGCCGGTCCTATCGTGCGCTACGCCGACGTTGAAAGGGAACTCAGCGACCGCAAGAGCGAGCCGGAGGAGATGTTCTACGGCATGACGCGCTTCTGTATGGGGCTTGCGAAGAAGGTCCTGCTTGCGGACTATGCCGGAAAAGCCGCCGCACAGCTTCTGAATGGGGAGCTTGCCGCGCAGTCGACGCTCGGCGTCTGGTTCGGCGTGCTGCTGTATATGTTTGAGATCTACTTCGATTTCTCCGGCTATTCGGATATGGCGATCGGGCTGGGGCGCGTATTCGGCTTCCGGTATCCCGAAAACTTCCGGCTGCCGTATATGGCGAAGTCCATTACGGAATTCTGGCGCAGATGGCACATCTCTCTGAGCAGCTTCTTCCGGGACTATCTCTATATCCCCCTCGGCGGCAACCGGCGCCATGTGATCTTGAATCTGGCGATCGTCTGGGCGCTGACCGGGCTGTGGCACGGCGCGAGCTGGAACTTTGTGCTGTGGGGACTGTATTTCTTCGTGCTGCTCGTGATCGAGCGGCTGCTGAAAAAGCAGCTGGAGCGCATTCCGTCCATTGTCCGGCACATCGTGACGCTGCTGCTCATCCTCATCAGCTGGAACATCTTTTACTTCACGGACGCGTCGCGGCTCGCGATGAGCTTCCGCGTGATGTTCGGCGCCGCAGGGACGGGCTTCGCCGACGAGCAGGTGCGCATCGCCTTCATCAACAACCTTCCGCTGCTGCTTCTGTGCATCGTCGGAAGCACGCCGCTGCCGCAGATCTTCGGCAGCACGATCGGGATGCTCTGCGCCTCAAAGAACGGCGGCGGGCGAAAGTCCCGCGCCTATGTGATCGTGACCTTTGTATTTGATCTTCTGCTGCTGGCGCTGTGCACCGTCGCGCTGGTCAGCACGACGTTCAACGCATTCCTGTATTTCCGTTTCTGAGGAGGTGCCCGGTTTGAAAAAGCTTTATCTTGCGCTGCTCGGCGTCACGCTGGCGCTTCTGACTGCGATCGGCGTATGGTCCCTGTTCGGAAACGGAGAGACCGTCTCCGCAGTCGACGACAAGACGCTGGCAGAAAAACCGGCGTTCTCGCTTCAGACGCTCTTTGACGGAAGCTACCTGCCTGCGCTGGAAAGCTATTACAGCGACCATTTTCCGATGCGTGACACCCTCCTGACGGCGGGTAAGACGCTCAACAAATTCTATTATTATTCCGGCTCGTCGGAGGAGAGCACTGTTCTCATCCTCGGCGGAAACACCGGCGCGGAGCAGGGCGGGCAGTCGCTCGACTCTGTGGAAAACCGCCCGGACTCCGAAAAAACGCCGGAGGAAACGCCTGCGCCGGAGACGCCGGAGGATACCTCGGAAGCGCCGGAAACGCCCTCTGGCACGCCCGAAACTCCGGCAACGGAGGAGCCGGCGACCGGCGATACGCCGGAGCAGACTGTGCCGCCCGCGCTGAATGAGCCTGCGGAGGAGGATGCAAGCTGGGCTGGCAATGTGATCGTCGTCGGCACGCGCGCGATGGAAATTCCGACGGCAAACAACGACATCATCGACAGCTACGCTTCTGCCGTGAATGCCCTCGCCGCCGCGATGGGAAACGATGTGCGTACCATCTCGCTCGTGACGCCGAATGGCGGAGAGTTCTATTCTCCCGAGAGTATGCACACCGGCATCCACAGCCAGAAGGCGATGATCGAGCGCTGCTACGGCGCGATGGACAGCGGCATCGTGACCGTTGACGCCTACGCAGGGCTGCGCGAGCACGCGGACGAGTACATCTACTTCCGCACCGACCACCACTGGACCCAGCTCGGCGCATACTACGCCTATCAGAAATTCTGCGAGGCGGCGGGTCTTGAAGCCGTCGCGCTGGACCGGTTTGAGACCGGGACGTACACCAACTTTGTCGGCTCGATGTACACCTTTACGAAGGGCTATCCGCAGAGCGAGACGCTCTATAATAACCCCGATACGCTGACGTATTATCTCCCCATCTATGAAACACACGCGAAATATTACGCCGATCCTACCCTGCAAAACGGCGTCGCCGTAAGCGTCGTGTACACGCAGATGTCGGAGGAGACCACGAACAAGTATCTCTGCTTCATTGGCGGCGACACGCCGGTCTGCGTCATCGAATCCGCCGCCGAGGGCGGCACCTGCATCGTGCTTAAGGAGTCCTACGGCAACGCATTTGTGCCCTTTCTGACGAGCCATTACAGCAAGATCATTGTGATCGATCCGCGCGAGTTCAACCGCGACGGCAAGCCCTCACTTGATCTGACCACGTTTGCCAAGGAGCAGGGGATCGACGATCTGATCGTCATCAATTATCCGTATATGATCAATAATGCGTCGTATGTTTCCTGGCTGAACAGGCTGGTCGGGAGCGGAGAGGGATGATTCCCTCTCCGACCGCGCCCGCAGGACACGGATTCGTCACCCCGAAAGGGGTGACGCTTTTTTGCCCCCGGAGGGGCAAGCCGCGCCGGAAGGCGCGGTTTTTTCGCGCACTGCGTGCGCAAGGAACGATTCAGCCCCTTTTTCTTTGCACGGCAAAGAAAAAGCCGCTGGCGGTAAAAAGAAAACGGCAAAGGGGGAG
>CAKTVN010000130.1 GCA_934623545.1 uncultured Oscillospiraceae bacterium | reverse complement strand
CCCACCGCGCGCACGCAGAGCCCGCCCATGACCGATCCGAGCCGGACGCAATCGTCCAGCGAATAATCGCCGAACACAACTACGCGGATATCCTCTGCCTTTGACAGACTGGAAATGATTTTATCTACGTTCATGCTTCCGGTTCCCTCACGCCTGTCAGCGGTTGTCGTCCAGTGTCAGAATCTGTCTTGCCAGATTCGGCAGCGTCTGCCGGTGCTCGCCACGGACGTAGAAGCTCTTTCCGCCATCTGCCACCGTTCTTGCCAGAATCGTCTTCCACGGACGGAAATAGTATCTCGGATCCGTTTTGGGCGGCGCAGTATCGTAATCGTCTGATTCGTCGATGCCCTGAAGGTCAAAAACCGCCGTGTGGAAATGTGTGATTTCTTCTCCCTTCTGGCGGGCCACATTCCGTGCCATCGCCAGAGCCTTCAGATAGACCTCAGGTCCGGCCACAGCCGAACCGAAGTTCAGGAAAACGCCGTGCTCCAGATTGGTAACGCTCTGCGCATAAATCAGAAAATCCGTATAGGAGCAACTTCCCATCGCCGCGCCGTCGCAGTTGGGGTGTTCGTGGATAATATCATTGCCAATGCCGATATGCACGGTGCAGGGCACACCCAAATGGTATCCCATCGCCAGAACGCTCTTTTCCCGGTTCGGGAAATTGTTTTCCCAGATATACCGACCCACAGCTTCTCCCCAGCCGATGCCGTCTTTCGCGCCCTGAACAATGATATCGTTGATCAGCCCTGTCTCCTTCCAGAGGCCGAACTGTCCTTCACTGATATACTTGGCGACGCTTTCACAGGTGTGTCCGATCATCGCCAGCTCAAAATCGTGAATGGAACCGGCGCCGTTTGTGGCAAAGTGCGTCACCAGACCGCGCTTCATCAGTTCGATCATGAACGCGCTGTTTCCGGTACGAATGACGTGTGCACCGTACATCATAAGCACCGTGGCGTTATATTTTCTACGAGCTTCCACCACAGCCTCCGCCAGTACAGGCAGCGCCGGATGGGAAAAGCTCGGGATCTCTCCATCCACCGCAAGAAGCGTCTTGTCAAGATCCACATCGTGGACGCGTTCGTTCAGCGGGAGAATTTTAAGCTGCGAACGGTCAAATTGTGCAAACGGCATTGAATTTACCCCCTTATGAGTTGGAAGATCTCTTCTTTTTCCCGGAAGTCCGGTATAATCGCACGAGCGCCCGCACTAATAAGGCGTTTTCGCTTCCATGCGTTAATCCCCTGACGCGTTTTTTCTTCGCTGGCCACGCCGATCGCAAGACCGCCCAACTGTGCCACCAGTTCAACTTCCACGTAGCCATCGCCGAAGGAAACCAGCTGATTCGGCAGAATATGTTCTTTTTCCAGCATATCGCGGATGACCAGTTCCTTGGAACATTCCGTCATGGCCGCATGCGCGCCGTGAATCCCGCCGACAAAAACGCCATCAAGTTTCAGAAGGCTCGCTTCATACAAAACGTCCTGCTCATCCGTGCCGCTGGCCAGATAACACTTGATGCCGTTTTCCTGAAGAAGTTCCAGAAAGGCTTTGCTTCCCGGAACAAGATACTCCTCAGGACTGCACGTCCCGTTTGCCAACTTCTCTTTTCTGTCTTTAATGCGAAGCTCCAGCCGTCTTAAATATTCATTCTTGTATTCGATTGCTTCCAGGCTCGTGCGCCCCCGCTTTTCCACTTCCTCTTTCAACCGGAGACACTGGAAAATCGTCTGCTTTCCCGTCAGCTTGTCCACAAACTCTCGGGCACAGGTTTCCAACGCTTCCTCGCTCTCCTCTGTTCCGGTCTCGCGGAGCACCTCTGTGAAATAAGGGATCATGATCTCCTGCCAGCCCTCCCGGATCAGGCTGATCGTTCCGTCAAAGTCAAACAGTGCGTAGCGGATATCATAGTCCGCCCAATTCTTAACGATTTCAATCTGACTGGTTTCTTTTGGTCTGTACATATCCGTCTGTTCCTTTTTTGCAATCATCTCAGGCCTGCGATGTAATCGTTTTCTGTAATCGATTACATTTTACAGTAAATATAATATATGATTTTTGTTCGTTCGTCAAGTCCTTTTTGTGAATTTTGCACAGCTATTTTTTCTTACTTGCCGTCATTTTAGATATTTTTCAATGAACATCGGTGCCGCATCCATTTATATGCGATGTTGTCGCACGTCGCTGTGTAATATTGCCTCTGCGCGGACGATGTCTGCGGTGAAAATGCAGCATTGCTGCGAGGCGTCGGGACTAATCCAGCGCGCCGAACTCGATGCCGTGCTTGCAGAAGCAGTTTGCCGTGCGACGGTAAATATCGTTGTTGGAGATTATCAGGTACATACGCGCCTTCACTATCGTCTTTGTTTTGCAATGCTTCATCGCGGGCTGATTGAGAAGACGTCCCCTTCCGCATAAAGCGTAACGAAAGGGCTTGCTGTCTGCGACTCACAGACAGCAAGTCCTTTCGGCAATCCGAACAGTTTACTTTAAATTATTATCTATACTTCGCGTGGCACTTCATTTTTTCAGCACAGGTGATTTTATACGAACTTATCGTTTCAGCCATGTTATAAATTCCATCTGCGAGATCTCCCCGGTCTCGCACTTTTCTTTCTCCTTCTGCGCTTCCTTGCTCCAAGCGGAGAATGCTTCCTGCGAGATCTTACCCGCACGGATCCATGCGAAGCGGCGCTTATACTCGCGGCGATAGATTTTCAGAAGCTCATCCGATGCATGAACCTGCGCATACTGCCGCATTGCGCCGACCTCCTTGCAGGTGCGCCCGCGGCTGTCAAATACGTGGCCGCAATACTCCGTGCTGCCGTGAACGGTGAGCGCAAAATATTTTCCGCAGTTCTTACACTTGCGCATGATAATGTTTCGCCGCACACATTCGCGCAGCGAAAAATCGATCACGTCATAGATATTTTTCGGATACAGGACATCCGTAAAGCTCACGCCGCCCACCGGTTCATACGAGATCTGCATCGGCTGAAAATCAAATCGGTTAAGCCGTGATGCCTTTTCATATTCATGCACTCTGGCAGAAGAATCAATGTCTTTCAGCTCAGCGTCCAGAACCGTCTGAAACAAAAACAGGATCTGCCGCTGCATGGCATCCAGATTGGCGGGAATGTGCGACAATTCCTTGTGCGGCAGCAGCTTCGCGGGATCCTTGCAGCCCTCTGCCTGTGCCAACCGGTCTGTCCAGTCAAGGCCAAGGAATGTAAAAAACGGATGCGCACTTTGAAACGCATTTACAACCAGTCGGACGGGATTGAGAAGCGCCGGTTCGCGGGTCTTGTAATACTGCATCAGCGCACGGTCTGCTTCATGGAACTTTTCTTCCCATTGCCGCAGATCAAAATACGCAAACGACAGCAGGCTGTCCGGAAACGGGCAGTCTGCTATTTTTTTAGACGTAAAAAAGGAATCCTCACTGGAAGTCATAATGGCCCGGTTTTCCAGCAGGTAGTATTTGCACTGAAATTTTGACATCACTGCACCTCGAAATAGATATATTGAAATATTGATTATAAATTAGTCTTGACAATATTTTAAAGTTATGTTAGTCTAAAATAGAAAACAAATCTATTGACTAATTATTAGTCTAAATCATGTAACGCAGAATGTCAATAGCAAAATGAAAGGAAGTGAACAAATGAAGAAACTCGAAACCATGACCGCCGAGCAGCTGCAAAGCGCACCATACTCGCCAGTGTCGTTTCTGGTAGAGGAACTGCTCCCGGAGGGCTTGCATATCCTCGCGGGTGCACCGAAAATCGGCAAGTCCTAGCTGGCTTTGTGGCTTTGCTTGTGCGTTTCGCAGGGGCAGCCGCTCTGGAATTTTGCCGTGACGCAGGGTGAAGTTCTGTACCTCAGCCTTGAAGATTCGTTCCAGCGTATTCAGACACGGCTCTTTGATCTGACCGAGGACGCGCCGCCAACGCTGCACTTTGCAATCATGGCTGACACACTCAAGCGCGGGTTGGAACAGCAGATTGAGCAATTTCTAGCGGAGCATCCCAATATGAAGCTCGTTGTGATCGACACGTTGCAGCGTGTTCGGAGCGCGGGCAGTGACAGCAATTTGTATGCAAATGACTATCAGGACATCGGGCTTCTGAAACGGCTTGCAGACAGGCGGCACATTGCAATCCTCTTGATTCACCATCTGCGGAAGCTCCACGATGACGATCCGATGAACATGATCTCCGGTTCGACGGGCTTAAGCGGTGCGGCAGATTCGACCTTTGTTCTCCAGAAAAATTCGCGTCTTGCCAACATTGCCTCGCTGCATTGCACCGGTCGGGACATCCCAGATCGCACATTAAAACTGGAATTTGGCGAGGAAGATCACATCTGGAAACTGCTTGAGGACAGCAAAACTTGCAGCGGTGCTTCTAGGATTTCAACGCTTCAGATTGAAAATCTTCTCTCTGAACTTCTGCAAAAAGAGCCAGAAATCAGCGCCCCTGCAAAAGCACTGTTGGAAAAGATCGACCCTGCCGGAATCGAGAGCTGGACACCGAACAGCTTCTCGCATCAAATCCGAAAAAGCGTTGACGCTCTAAGGAAAAACGGCATTTTATGAATGCACCATGACAGAGATGGACTGGCGGCTCATTAACAAGCGCAAATCCTGTGCCCTGCTGACACACGAGCAAATGGCCGAGGGTAAAATCCCAACTACACCGACATCATCTTCCGTTATTGCTGGCATTCAAGTGCAGGAAATGTTGAAACTGCTCCATGCGGATCGGAATCTTCCTACACTCGCCGGCAAAGGATATGTGTTCAACGGCCTCACTCATGATTCCTATGTCGTTAAGTATCAGCGCAAGGACGACTGCATGAGCCACGATACCTATGAGAAGATCATCGAAAAGCCTTGGTCTGTACGGACAACCTCTCTCAGAGAAATACTGGCAGAAATCCGTAGTGAGCTTGGTGAAAAGGCAGTTCTTGACTTTGATCGAGATATTGCGACAACAGCAAAATGCTCCTGTGGAGAGAACAAAGCGCTGTTTACTCCTGTCCACAAGCTAAAAGGAGAAGTGCTGACCTGCCCGAAATGTGGAGCACAGATGACATTTGACAGCGTCCATTCCATTACGGGGAACGAGGAATTCTTGGACAAAACGCCCATCGAAATCGGCATTCCTTTGCTACATATTGTCGGAGGCAGAATTGGAATGGACACAGCCTACTACGAATTCACCTCTGATGAAGCAGAAGTGTTTGAAAATCTATAAAGGAGACGCAGCCATATGACCGCAAGAATGAGACGACTTGCCTCAG
>CAKTVN010000129.1 GCA_934623545.1 uncultured Oscillospiraceae bacterium | reverse complement strand
GCCAAGTTCTACAACCTCCCGGAGCTGATGTCCATGTTCAAGGAAATTGCGGATATTCAGACGGCGGATATGCTGAAGCTGCCGGTGCCGGAGGCGGAATACCACAATGTGGTGCTGAAGCCCTCGGAGCAGCAGAAGGAAATCGTGGCCAGTCTATCCCAGCGGGCAGAAAAGGTGCGCAATAAGCAGGTGGATTCCAATGTGGACAATATGCTGGTCATTACCAACGACGGACGGAAGCTGGCACTGGATCAGCGGCTGATCAATCCAATGCTACCGGACAGCGATACGGGAAAGGTTGCCGTCTGTGCGGAAAATGTGTACAACATCTGGGAGGGGACGGCGGCGCAAAAGTCCACGCAGATGGTTTTTGTTGACCTGTCCACGCCCCACAATGACGGGCAGTTCAATGTGTATGACGATCTGAAAAAGAAACTGCTGGACAAAGGCATCCCGGAATCCGAGATTGCCTACATCCACAACGCCAAAACGGAAGCCGCCAAAAAGGAGTTGTTTGGGAAGGTGCGCTCCGGCGAAGTGCGTGTTTTAATTGGTTCCACCCAGAAAATGGGGGCCGGGACCAACGCTCAGCGGAAACTGATTGCCTTGCACCACATGGATTGTCCCTGGCGGCCCTCGGATTTGCAGCAGCGGGAGGGACGAATTATTCGCCAGGGCAATGAGAATCCCAAGGTAGACATCTACACCTATGTGACGGAAAATACCTTTGACAGCTACCTGTATCAGCTGGTGGAGGGGAAACAGAAGTTCATCGGCCAGATCATGACCTCCAAATCCCCGGTTCGCAGCGCGGAGGACATTGACGAAACCGCTTTGAGCTACGCCGAAATCAAGGCACTGTGTTCCGGCAATCCCCATATCAAGGAGAAAATGGACCTGGATATTGAGGTTCAGAAGCTGAAACTCCTGCGGGCAAACCATATGAGTCAGCGGTATGCCCTGGAAGATCAGCTTATTCGGAAATTCCCCAATGAGATTGCGACTATGCACCAGTGGATCGACGGGCTGGAAGCGGACATGGTTCTACTGAAAGACAAAACCCAGCCAAACGCGGATGGATTCTGCCCAATGGTGATAGGCGGGCAGACCTACACCGAAAAGAAAACTGCCGGAACGGCAATTCTGGAGGCCTGCAATGCCCTGACCAGTGCCGACCCGGTCCCCCTTGGTTCTTACCGAGGATTTAAGCTGACACTCTGCTTTGACAGCTTTGAAAAGCTGTTCAAAATTTCCATGCAGGGCACGCTGACCTACAAAGTTGGTCTTGGAACGGATGTGTTCGGCAACATTCAGCGTATGGATAACCTGCTGGAAAGTATGGCCTCACGGCAGCTGGACTACAAGGAGAAGCTGAAAAATCTGGAAATCCAGGTGGAAAACGCCAAACAGGAGGTGGCGAAGCCCTTCCCCAGAGAGGAGGAGCTGAAAGCGAAATCTGCCCGACTGGATCAGCTGAATATTCTGCTGAACATGGACAAACGGGAAAATGAGATCGTGGATGGCGTGCAGGATGAGGGTGAAATCCAGCCCCAGCGAGAATCCCGTGGATGGGAGCGGTAAATACTTCACACAGTTGTCACCCGGCTTGGAATGCGGTATTATGGGAGAAAAAAGCAAAGGAGCTGTCCATGATGCTGTTTGCCAAGAAGAAAATGCGTTATGTAACCCTGAGTGATTCCGAGCTGCGCCTTGCAAAGTACGTCCTCATTCAATTCTGTAATGCCCTCATTGCCAGGGGGCTGCCCACCGAGGATGTGAACACGCTCCTATTGAAGCTATACAAGTAAACAAATCCACTACTTTGGGAATTAGATGTCACTTTTTCTTTGATTTTGTAAAAATGTGAACACTTCTGAAAAAGTCGCTCATTTTTTGTGAATACTATTGATAAAGTCGCCCATATTTTGTATAATGTCTTTTACAAAGGAGCGTGAAGCAAATGGGCGAACTCTACTTGAAACGAAAAATTGATCTATTCCTGAGTGAGTGGAAGAAAAATCCGGAACGGAAGCCTCTTATCGTGAAGGGACCCCGACAGGTTGGTAAAACGGAATCGATTCGACGCTTTGCCGCCCAAAACTACGAAAGTGTTATTTACATCAACTTTGTCGAGGAGCCAAAGTATAAACTGATTACGGAAGATGGCTATCGGACAGAAGACATCATCAAAAATATCTCTCGCATTGATCCATCTAAACGGTTCCAGCCAGAGAAAATAGTCATCATATTTGACGAAATACAGGACTTTGCGTCAATTGCCACGTCTCTGAAATTTTTCAAGATCGATGGCCGCTTTGATGTAATATGCAGTGGATCCCTGCTCGGAATCAATTACAGGGAAATTGAAAGCAACAGCGTTGGGTATAAAACAGACTACACCATGAGTTCTCTTGATTTTGAGGAATTCCTGTGGGCAAAAGGGTATCGCACAGATACAATTGGGGATATGCTTCGACACATGGAAACCTTGAAGCCGTTCAATCAGCTGGAAATGAATCTGTACAGTGGTTTGTTTCTGGACTATTGCATCCTTGGCGGTATGCCTGCAGTTGTTCGGCAGTATATCGAGCGGGGAACATTTGAGGGTTCATTGGAAACGCAGCATCAGCTGCTGGAGGATTATCGGGAGGATATTCGCAAATACGCCGATGGGATGGACCAGGGGCGTATCCTGAACGTCTTTGAGCAGATACCCAATCAGCTGGCGAAGGATAACAAGAAATTTCAGATTTCAAAAGTCGCCCACGGAGCCAGATTTAAGGATTACCGTGGATGTATCGAATGGTTGCGGGATTCCGGGATCGTGCAAATTTGTTATTGCCTGAATCATCCAGAGCTTCCGCTTCGAGGAAACTATGATGACAGCAAATTTAAGCTCTACTTTTTCGATACTGGATTGTTTGTGGCAATGCTGGATGACGAGGCGCAGGAAGATTTGCGGGCCAATAAAAACCTGAATGTATATAAGGGAGCACTTTATGAGAACATTGTGGGCGAGGCCCTGGTGAAAAGTGGGTATCAGCTATTTTACTACAAAAAAGAAGATTCTACCCTTGAGCAAGACTTCTTTGTACGAACACAGCAAAATCTCATCCCAATTGAAGTAAAAGCAAAACGGGGTACTGCAAAATCGTTGAAAACGCTGATTTCCAGTAAAAGCTATCCCGATATTGCTTATGGTATCAAGTTGACAGCGGGAAACATTGGCTATAACGATCAGATACTGACATTCCCATACTTCTGCGCATTCCTTTTAAGGGAATACCTGAAACAGGGGACACCGCATATTCCAGAACAGGAATATAGTGATCATTCATCTGAGCAAAATGATTGACCCCGTGATGTACTCGCAATAATAGAAACCAAGAATTGGCATCTGCCTTCACTGGCAGGTGCTTTTTCTATATTCAAACGGAAAGGAAGTTGATTTTATCACCAATCAAGAACTGAACACCCGGCTCTACCAAAAGATGTTTGACGAACAGGAACACTACCGGCAGCACCTTTTGACGTTACCTCCAGCGGAAATTCTATACCATGCCTATGAATACACCACAAGGGAAGATCTTTTGCTGTCTCTGGAGTACAACAACCTGACGGATAAACAATGTCAGGCACTTCTGAAATCCCCATGTCCCCTGAGCGATGTTTTTCGGGCATGGGAGAAATACGAAAGTTCGCATATGGAGGAGCTTTGGTCTGTTGTCGAGAATCGCGCCAATACGGTCATTCAGGCAGCGAAAGCCAAATCTCACCGGGAGGAGCGATAGCCTATGGCCTACTTCACCCCGGAGGACATTCGGCAGGCCAAACAGCTGGATCTGCTGACATACCTCCAAATCTATGAACCGGACCAGCTGGTAAAGGTGTCCGGCGATACCTACTACACCAAGGAACACGATTCTCTCAAAATCAGCAATGGAAAATGGCACTGGTTCTCCCGACAAATTGGCGGCAAAACAGCCCTTGACTATCTTGTAAAGGTCAGGGGCTGTTCCTTTTTGGAGGCCATGGAAATCATTCAGGGGAAACCGCTCCCCAAGGCAATTCCCGCACCGGCTCCAAAGCAAGAACCCAAACGGCTTTTGCTTCCAGAGCGAAATAACAACGCCGATGCGGTCATCCGCTACCTGAAAGGCCGGGGTATCCATGATGTCATTCTCCGCTACTGCATGGAAAACGACCTTCTCTTTGAATCCAGAAAATACCACAGTGCCGTGTTCCTGGGCTATGACAAGGGAGGCGTTCCCCGATACGGCAATGTCCGGGGAACCGTTGGGGACTACAAAGGGGAGCTGTCTGGCAGCGACAAGCACTATTCCTTCTCCATTCCCGGGAACAGCCAGACCGTCCATGTTTTTGAATCTGCCATTGACGCGCTAAGTTACGCCACTCTGGAGTTGATCGAGGGCCGGAATTGGCGTGAGGACCACTTGCTGTCCCTTGCAGGAGTGTTTGTCACCAAGCGGGAGAACGTGGTGCCGGTGGCACTGTCCCGGTATCTGGCAGATCACCCGGAGATCCAAGTTCTGCGGCTCCATCTGGATAATGATTCCATTGGCCGAAGTGCAGCAGTCGGAATCGTGGGCGGTCTGCGGGACCGATATGAAATCTGGGACGAGCCGCCCAGGTGGGGCAAGGATGTTAACGACCAGCTGAAAATCAGAGTCGGCTTGAAGCGAAAGGAGGAATACAGTCGTTGAAAATCAATATCTATCAAATCAACCAGAACCGGGACACCCAACGGCTCAAATTCATGGGCCTGGATGCTGTCCGCAAGGTGCTGCGATCCGCGGAGCCGGATTGCGCCGCATACGATAAGGTCTATTCCGGGGATGTGAAATGCCGGAATCTGGAGGATGTGTTTGTCCTCTTTCAATCCGGCAGACCGGAGGGCTTTCAGGGTCACAGTCTGTCCGTTTCGGATGTTGTGGAGGTGGAGGATGCCGCCAGCATCACACCAGGCTTTTATTTCTGCGACAGCATTGGCTTTAAGGAGATCCCTTTTCAGCCGGAGCTTGCCAACGATGTTGTCCAGTCACCCACCATCCAGGTGGTCCTGGTGGAGCCTGGAAAGCTGGCCCGGATTGCAGAAGTCGGTACTACCTTGGATGCCATGCAGCGAACCGTAGGCGGCGACATTGAAGCCTATTCCCCTTTCGAGGAACAGGTCTGCATTGTCTGCAACGAGGAAGGAAAAATCAACGGTCTGCCCCTGAACCGGGCCATCCGGGATGCGGATACCGGAGATATTGCGGATATTATCGCCGGTACTTTCTTCATCTGCGA
>CAKTVN010000128.1 GCA_934623545.1 uncultured Oscillospiraceae bacterium | reverse complement strand
TATGGAAAAGGGCATGAAGGCGATCGGCTACGAGGAAAAGGTCAAGGCCTACGCCAACCAGACCGGCCCCATCCGCCGCGGCATCGGCCTTGCGACCTTCTGGTACAACACCGCCGTCTTCCCCATCTCGCTGGAGACCTCCTCCTGCCGCCTGCAGCTGAATCTGGACGGCACGGTCAACCTGCAGGTCGGCGAGACCGAGATCGGGCAGGGCGCGGACACGGCCTACGCGCAGATGTGCGCGGAGATCCTTGGCCTGTCTGATTATAAAAAAGTACATGTACTGTCCTGTCAGGATACCGACGTGACCCCGACGGGCCTCGGCGCCTACGCCTCCCGCCAGACCTTCACCGCGGGCTTCTCCATCCGGCAGACCTCCGAGCTGCTGAAGCGGAAGATCCTCGAATACGCCTGCGAGGTCACGCGTCAGGCGACCTACAACATGGACATCATCGACTCCAACATCGTCCGCGTGACCGATGGCCGCGTGCTCATGAGCCTGTCCGAGCTGTCCATGACCGCGCAGTATAACCCCGTCCATTCCGAGCATCTGACGGCGGAATCGACCTACACCATCCGCAACAACGCCTATTCCTTCGGCTGCACCCTCGCCGAGGTCGAGGTCGATATCCCGATGTGCAAGGTAAAGCTTCTGAACATCGTGAACGTCCACGACTGCGGCAGGCTCATCAACCCCGCACTCGCCGAGGCGCAGGTCCACGGCGGTATGTCCATGGGCATCGGCTACGGTCTGTCCGAGCAGCTGCTGTTCGATGAAAAGACCGGGCGCCCGCTCAACAACAACCTGCTCGACTACAAGCTCTCGACGTTTATGGATCATCCCGATCTTGAGGCGGAATTTGTGGAAAACTACGAGCCGACCTCGGCTTACGGCACCAAGGCGCTGGGTGAGCCGCCCGCCTGCTCCCCCGCCCCCGCCATCCGCAACGCCATCTATCAGGCGACCGGCGTCGCCATCGATCAGGCGCCGATCACGCCGCACGTCCTCTTCGCCAAATTCACCGAAGCGGGACTCATTCAGGACTAAGGGAGGTACAGTGCGATGTATGATATGAAAGCGCTCTATGAGGCGCACAGCGTAGAAGAAGCCATCCGGCTCCGTCTGGAGCACCCGGAAGCGCAGATCATCGCCGGCGGCACCGACGTGCTCGTTCAGATGCGCGAGGGCCGCCGCGCCGACAAGGAGCTCATCTCCATCCAGAAGGTCGACGAGATCCGCGGCATCTGCATGGACGAGCAGGAGAACATCCGCATCGGCTCGCTGACCACCTTCTCCCACATCACGCATAATCCCATCATCATTGAAAAGATCAATGTGCTGGGCGAGGCGGTCGATATGGTCGGCGGTCCGCAGATCCGCAATGCCGGCACCATCGGCGGCAACACCTGCAACGGCGTCACCTCCGCCGACTCCGCGTCCACACTGCACGCGTGGGAGGCGATCATCGAGCTGACCGGCGTCAACGGCAAGCGCTATCTTCCCATCAAGGATTTTTACATCAAGGCGGGCACCGTTGACATCAACGCCGCCGAGGGCGAGCTCCAGACCGCCATTCTGATCCCGAAGGCTTCGTGGGAAAACACGAAGGGCTTCTACATCAAGTACGGTATGCGAAACGCCATGGAGATCGCCACGACCGGCTGCTCCGTCAATGTCCGGCTGTCTGAGGATAAGAAGACGTTCGACCGCGTGCGCATCGCCTACGGCGTCGCAGGTCCCGTCCCGATGCGCGCACCCAGCGCAGAAGCCGTCGTCAACGGGCAGCCCGTCACGATGGAAAACATCGAGGCATTTTCCAAGGCAGTCCTTGAAGACATCAATCCCCGTGATTCCTGGCGCGCCAGCAAAGCCTTCCGAAAGCACATCGCCGTGGAAATGGCAAAGCGCGCCCTGATCGAATCTGTCAAACGCTGCGGAGGTGAGATCTGATGGCACAGTACGCACTGGTCAAATGCAACATCAACGGCAAGGACGTGGAAAAGATCGTCGACGTCCGCGCAAGTCTGACGGATATGCTCCGCAACGATTTCCGCCTTACCTCCGTCAAAAAGGGCTGTGAGGTCGGCGAATGCGGCGCGTGTACCGCCCTCATCGATGGCGAAGCCATCAACACCTGCCTGTATCTCGCCGTCTGGGCAGAGGGCAAGCACATCATCACGCTCGAGGGTCTGATGAACCCCGACGGCACGCTTTCGGATATCCAGAAGGCGTTCATGGACGAGACCGCCATTCAGTGCGGCTTCTGCACGCCGGGCTTCATCCTGACGGCGACGGAAATTCTGAACACCGGCAAGGAATACACCGACGACGAGCTGCGCAAGCTCCTGTCCGGGCACCTGTGCCGCTGCACCGGCTATCAGAACATCTTCCGCGCGGTCAAGAAGACCATGCTCAGAAGACTTGGGAAGCTCGAGGAAGCCGAGGCTGTCCGATAACGCAAAAGAAAAAGCAACCGGTCTCAGGTCGAAACCTGAGACCGGTTTTCTATCCGATCGAGCGCCCGGCGGCGCGTCAGCCATGCTCCTTGCAGGAGATCGTCTCCACGTCCAGCCGGAACACACAGACTGACTGCTCCGCTCCCTCCGGGAGCGTCCATTCCGTCTTCCCGGTCGTGTGGCGCAGGATCGCAAGCAGAGCTTCGCGCTTTTCCTGCGCGTCCTGTACGATCATAACGCTGCCTGTCCCGATGACGCTCTGGAACGCGGCGGAATTTTTGCACGCGACCGCGTTTTCATGCAGCGCATAGCCGCAGTCGAGCTCAAAGCCCGCGCGGTGCGTTTTTTCGATCAGCGTGAGCTTTCGCCCCTCGCCGGCGCTGTGGAAGTAAAACCGCCGCACGTCCCCTGTCTCTGTGTAGCCGAAGCTCAGCGGCACGATGTAGACCTCGCCCTCGTCGCAGAAGCCGAGGCGGCAGCAGGTGCAGCGCAGAATGATCTCCCGAATTTTCTCCGGGTCTCGAATTTCGCGGTCCGCTCTTCGCATGGAAAGCCCTCCTTTTGAGATGGTCTGCCTCCATTTTACCACAAAGCGCGCCGCACAGCAAGCGATATCACGCCTCCGGCTCTCCGCGCAGGGCTGCGTAAATTTTCTCCGCCGCCGTGCGCTCGCCGCGAAGCTGCCGCGCCGCCGCAGACATGGCATTCAGACGCTCTGGGCTTGCCAGCAGTGTCAGCGCCATCGCCGCGAGCTTTTCCGGCGTATCCGCCGTCTCCGCCGCGCCGAGCCCCAGGAAGAAGTCCAGATTGTGCTCCTCGCAGCCCGCGACCGCGTCGATCAGCACCATCGGCAGACCGCTCACCGCCGCCTCCGTCGCGCTCAGTCCGCCGGGCTTCGTCAGCGCAAGCTCGCTTGCCTGCATCCAGACCGGCATATTGTGGACCAAACCCTCAACGCGGACGTGCGCATTTCCCTCATGCCGCCGCGAGAGCTTCGTATAAAGCTCCCGGTTCGTGCCGCAGATGATGCTCAGCGTCTGCCCCTGTTCCAGCGCGGGCGCCAGCAGCTCCGCCAGCTCGCAGATCGGTCCGCAGCCCATGCTGCCGCACATCAGAAGCAGATTCTGCCCCTCCTCGTCCAGCCCAAGCGTGTGCTTTGCCTCTCTCCGATCCGTGCGCATATAAAACGCCCGCTTGACCGGAAGTCCGCTTGCGATCAGCTTTTCGCGCGGAACACCGCAGGAGACAAACTCCTCCTCCAGCAGCGGCGAGGGAATGAAGTACCGGTCGAGCGCGGAATCCGCCGCGCAGGGGCTGCACGTGTAATCCGTCGCGACAAAGCTCGTCCGAATCGGAAGCGGGTCCCGGCGCATCAGCTCCGTCAGCGCCAGCGCCGGAAAGACGTGCGTGCAGATGACATTGTCATATCCGCCCTCTACAATATATTCCCGCATCCGCTCGGCGCCGGAGGTGAGATATTTGTAGATCGTCGTGCCCTCGCGGAAGATCGACTCGTGGCTTTCCACGTCCTGATAGCCCGCGCGGAAGATCTTCGGCGCGTAACGGTAAATGCGTGTGTGCCAGTTGGAGATAAACTTCGACGCGCGTTCCGAAATGAACTCCAGTGCGTCGGTGACCTGGCACAGCTCGCCGCGCTCCTCATACGCCTCACAGATCGCCCGCGCGCAGGAGTTGTGCCCCGCGCCGGTGTTGGCGCTCAGGATCAGCGTCCGCATCACGCGTCCCTCCTCTCTTTGTCCGATGCGCTCCGTGCCTTGCGCTCCTGCATCGCGAGCAGGCGGCACAGCCGCGGGCGGTTATAGCGCTGAATGATGATAAAGGAAACATTCCCGAGCAGGATGTACACGATCGTCCACAAAACGCCCCAGACGCCCGGCACGATCCGGAGAAACCCCAGTCCCGTGACGGACAGCAGCGCGTGCGTTGCCTCCGCGACGCACGTTTCCTCGATCATCCGCGGCAGCTCATGCAGCGTCTGCGGCGTGAGCTGCTTCGGCGGCATCATCCCCGGCAGAATACGGCTCATGTCCGGCACACGGTTCTGCCACTGCCGGACGCGCAGCGCGCGGTAGAGCTTCTCCTCCCAAGGCTTTGTCCGGAACGGGAACCGGTCCGCACGGAACCAGTGCTTCGGCACGACACGTCCAAGCAGAAAGCCGCCGATGCCCGTCGCCGCCAGATATAAAAAGCAGTAAAGGACCTTCATATGTGTTCCTCCCATGCGGGGAAAGCGCCGCCTCCCCACAGTATTCCATCTTTTCGTATATTTTAGACCGGCAGCCGCAACAGAAGTTCAAGTCAGATTCAACTTTTGTTGAAGTTTCGTCAGAAAGTTCTACCGGAGGAGTTTTTCGGTTATCCCGCGCCCGAAGGACGCAGGGCTTGTCACCCCGGAGGGGTGACACCTTATCCGCGCACGAAGTGCGCGGGGAACGATTCAGCCCCTTTTTCTTTGCGCGGCAAAGAAAAAGCCGCTGGCGGTAAAAAGAAAACGCCAAAGGGGGATTTCGATTTCCCCCTTTGGAATCCCCTTAAAACGACCAAGAAGAGGGCTGATGCCCCCTTCTTGGATCATTCCCGGAGTTTGGTTTGTGCAATAGCATATTTCAAATGGATAAAACGCGACAACGATGCGAATTTGACAGACCGGCGAGGTAGTCGAAATACTCTGCGCCTCTTTCGACTTCTATACGTCAAATATTCAACGGGCGCAAACGGAACGATTCGTATAATTCATCGTGCGCTCAGGAAACCCGATTTGACGGTCGCCCGAAGGGCGTTCCTTGACCGCCGGTGTAACGATAATACGTAGAGTGTAACGACTTGTTTTTCTGCGCG
>CAKTVN010000127.1 GCA_934623545.1 uncultured Oscillospiraceae bacterium | reverse complement strand
CTATGTACGAGAGCAAGAGACAGTATCAGTACGGCACCGGCCGTCGGAAGTCCTCCATCGCCCGTGTCCGCCTGTATCAGGAAGGCACCGGCTCCATCACCATCAACGGTCGTGACATCGACGATTACTTCGGTCTGGACACCCTGAAGATGGTTGTCCGTCAGCCTCTGGCTACGCTGGACCTGGTCGGCAAGGTCGACCTCGTCTGCACCGTCGAGGGCGGCGGCGTCTCCGGTCAGGCGGGCGCCATCCGTCATGGCGTCGCCCGTGCGCTGCTGGGCGTCAACCCCGAATATCGTTCCGCTCTGAAGGCTGCCGGTTTCCTGACCCGCGACCCCAGAATGAAGGAAAGAAAGAAGTACGGTCTCAAAGCCGCACGTCGCGCACCTCAGTTCTCCAAGCGCTGAGTTTTCGCGAAATACAGCTCGAAGCTGCAAAGCCCCGGAAAGTCAGTCTTTCCGGGGCTTTCATATATCGCCGCGCGCGGCGGAGCGCTGCGCGGCATTGACAGCTAAAATCTCGTATTGCCTTTACTCCGCCAGCGCCCGGGCAAGCGTCTGAAGCGCGGCGGCAAGCGCGCCAGGCTCGGCGTCCGCGTAATCGAGCACGATGCACTTCTCCGCCTGCGGCTCCGGCGCTACCGCATAAAAATCCGACAAGAGCGCAGCGCGAAGCCCGGTCTTTCGTAAAAGCGCCCGCAGGCGCTCCGGCTCCGGCGCACCGCGCAGCTCCAGCACGAAGTGCAGCCCCGCGCCCGCGTCGTGGACGGCAAAGCGCTCAGCGGCAGGCGGCTCGGAAAGCGTCCGCAGCAGCTCCGCACGCACGGCGCGGTAGTGCTTTTTCATGCGGTTGAGATGCTTTTCAAAATAGCCCTCCGCGAGAAAGCGCGTCAGCGTCATCTGCTCGAAGCTCGGGACGGTGCAGCTGTAAAAGCCCATCGCCGCCCGCCAGCGCGCCAGCAGCGCCTGCGGCAGGATCATATAGCTGATGCGCAGCGCCGGTGTGATCGTGCGTGAAAAGGTGTTCATATAGATCACGCGACCCGTGCGGTCCATGCTCTGCATCGTCGGGATGGGCAGCCCCGAGAAGCGAAATTCCGAGTCGTAGTCGTCCTCGATCAGATACCGCTCCGGCTGCGCCTCCAGCCAGCGCATCAGCGCCTGCCGGCGCGCGATCGGCATGACCGTCCCGGTCGGGTAATGGTGCGACGGCGAGATGTGTACCACATCCGCACCGCTTCTCTCCACAAGCTCCGGCACGATCCCCTCCCCATCTATGCGGATGGGGCAGACGACAACACCGTTTGCCGCGTAGACGCGGGCGATCTTCCGATGCCCCGGGTCCTCGATGGCGTACCGCCGCGCGCGCCCGAGGAACTGGATCAGCAGATTGTAAAAATACTCCGCGCCCGCGCCGATGTAGATCTGCTCCGGCGAGACGCATACGCCGCGCTGGCGGTAAAGTTCCGCCGCGATCGCGCTGCGAAGCGCCGGAAGCCCCGCGTCCGGGACCGGCTGCAAAAGGTCCTGCCGCCGGTCGAGCAGCACACCGCGCATCAGCCGCGCCCATACGGAAAACGGGAACTGCTGCACGGACGAGCTCTGCGCCGCCTGCGCATCGGCGCTTTTCGGCACTTCCGCGTATGCCGCTTGCGCCGCATCCGGAGCCGACAGCGCCGAGGGCGTGATCTGCTCCACAAAATATCCCGCGCGCTCGCGTGAGCTCAGATATCCCTCCGCGAGCAGCTGCGCATACGCCGTCTCCACTGTGACGCGGCTGATGCCGAGATGCTCGGACAGTGCGCGGCTGGATGGGAGCTTCTCCCCGCCGCGCAGCGCGCCGGAGAGAATATCGGCTTTGAGTGAGCGGTAGAGCTGCTCATAGAGCGGTGTGCCGCCCCGGCGATCGAGCGTGTAGGTCTGCATGGCATCTGGTCCTATCAAATAATATTTTTCTGGCGATTTCTTTCATACCAGAATGTGCTATGATACTAACACATTATAAAAGAGAAAGCAAGCAGCGCTTGCGGAGGAACTGGTATGAAACAAAAGCATATGAACAATCTCTATCGCCTCGTGCTCACCGGGCTGATGGCGGCGCTGGCGTATGTGGCGACGGTCGTCGTGCAAATTCCGACCGTCGGCGGATACACAAACATCGGTGAGTGCATCTGTCTGCTGTCCGGTCTGATCCTCGGTCCGTGGTACGGCTTCTTCGCCGCCGGCATCGGAACCGGACTTGCAGACCTTCTGGCGGGCTATGCGCACTATGTGCCTGGCACGTTCCTCATCAAGGGGCTTGTCGCGCTGATCGCGGCATTTATGGTCCGTCCCATGCTGAGACGCGGCGAAAAAATACCGTTCTGGAAGCTGGCGCTGTGCGAGCTCCCGTCCGAGATCGTCATGGTGCTCGGCTACTTCGGATATAAGGCGCTGATCCTCAGAAAGGGACTTGCCGCAGCGGCATCCATTCCCAACAATCTGGTGCAGGCGGCGGTCGGTATCGTGCTGTCGGTGCTGCTCTATACGGCGCTCAGCCGCGTACAGCAGCTTCAAAAAACATTCTGGAAGGGTGAATGATCAATATGTATGAAGAAATCACCGCGCAGGCAAAGCAGGCTGTCACCGAGCTTCTGGAGGCTGCAAAGCTGAAGCCCGGTCAGCTCTTTGTCGTCGGCTGCTCCTCCAGCGAGATCGTCGGTGCGCGCATCGGCAAGGGCTCCAGCCTGGAGGCTGCGCAGGCGGCGTTCGCCGGAATTTATCCCGTTTTGCAGGCGCAGGGCGTCGAGCTTGCCGCGCAGTGCTGCGAGCATCTGAACCGGGCGCTCGTTGTTGAGCGCGCCGTCGCAGAGCGACGCGGCTTTGAGATCGTGAACGCCATCCCGCAGCTTCACGCAGGCGGCTCCTTCGCGGTCACGGCATGGGCGAACTTCAAGGACCCGGTCCTGGTGGAAACGATCGTTGCCGACGCTGGCATCGACATCGGCGGCACGCTGATCGGGATGCACCTGCGCCGTGTCGCGGTCCCGGTCCGGCTGTCGCTGAAGCAGATCGGTGACGCCAACATTCTCTGCGCGCGGACGCGCCCGAAATACATCGGCGGCGAGCGTGCGGTCTATCAGACACTGTAATACTATTTTCTGATTAAATTCTTTAATCAGAAAGGTTCCGCCTTTGGCGTAACCGATTCCGTGATTTTGATAAAATCACGGAATCTCGTCTCATAATGATCTTCATATTAAAAACTTCCATTCCATGAATGAAAGTTTTTAATTGAATATCAGTATAACAGAAAAGCATCGCCCGAGAGGGCGGTGCTTTTTGTCCCCCGGAGGGGTGATGCCTTATCTATACCGCGCCCACAGGTCGCGGGGCTTTATCTTTTCTCATGCGAAACTTGTAGGGGCGGACGACTTTGCGCAGCCGTCAGGGGCGCCGGAGCGCTACAGATGCGGCGCACCCCTTGCGGGTGCTGTCCGCCCACCGCGCCGGAGGCGCGGAACACTTCTGCGATTGCACCACAGTGTTGCCGTCATTGCGCGACCGCAACTGTCGCTCCGCGGGCACCATCTTTTCTCTCGCAAGAGAAAAGATGGTGGAGAAAAGAGTGCTGGGGACGCGAAATAGCGCTTACGCGCGAAAAGGCGTGTCGTTCTGTTGTGCGTATTATCGTTACACCGGCGGTCAAGGAACGCCCTTCGGGCGACCGTAGAATCGGGTTTCCGCATCGCATGATAAAAAATGCGGGTCGCTGCGTTTGCGCCCGTTGAATATTTGACGTATGAAATTCGAGGCATTTCCAACCTTATGAGGCGTAGGGGCGGACGACTTCGCGCAGCCGTCAGCGACGAAGGAGCGCTACGGATGTGGCACACCCCTTGCGGGTGCTGTCCGCCCGCCGCGCCAACGGCGCGCTACGGCTGCGCGAGGGCGTCCGTCCCTACAAGTCTATGCAAACAGGCTGAGGCGCCTCGTGTTCTCTGGACGCGAAAACGCCTCCCGCATCCTCCGGATGCGGGCTCTCCGCGCCTTTGGCGCGGGAAAGCCTTCGGTCCTTTGGACACGTTTATCCCCGCAGGGCGACTCGCAGCAGCCCGCACAGCGCCAGATGCAGCGGATAATAGACATAGAACACCTTTCCCATGCCCTTCCACCGTCCGCGCTCGCCGTTATACAGCCGCAGAAGCGGGATGGTGAGACAGGTCCCGAGCTGAATGAGGGCGTAGAGCTTATCGAGGAAAATAAAATAGACCAGTGCGTAAATGCCCGACCAGGCCATCAGGCAGATCATCTGCTTCTTGAAATTCCCGCGCGCCATCCCCATGTACAAGATCGCCATCGACGCCACGCAGCTCCAGTCCGAGGGGAAGGAGACGACGCAGATGAGCATCGTCAGGACGAATTTCAGCCAACTCGCGATCTTCCCATTGGAGTGGATGCGCAGCAGCACAAGCCCCCAAGCCAGCGACCAGACGACGCCGGTCTGGTTGAAGAAGCTGCCGTTTTGGAACGGGAGCAGCGGGATGCCGAAGCAGAAATTGTACGCAAAGTGCGAGACGAACGCCAGCACGAACAGCCGCAGCGTATACTTGCGGATGTCATGGGTGTAGTGCCAGCCCTCGACGATGAAAAACCACATGATCGGCGCAGTCAGCCGCCCGATGATGTGACAGAGAACGACCCACCATTCGGTCGAATACCCCGGCGCGAGCGTCCAGGTCAGATGGTCGACCGTCATGGCGAGGATGGCGATCAGCTTGAGCTGGTTTGCATTCAGGGTCTTCTTTTGAAGCATTGTTTTCACTCCTTAGCCACCCGAAAATAGGGGGCATCTTTTTACGATTGCACCGTAGTGCTGCTGTTGCGGTGACACCGCAACAGTGCCTCCGGCGGCATACTTTTTTCTGTCTTGCCAGAAAAAAGTATGCAAAAAAGAGGCGCTGGAGAACGAAATAGCGCTTACGCGCAGAAAAACGAGTCGTTACATTCTACGTATTATCGTTACATCGGCGGTCAAGGAACGCCCTTCGGGCGACCGTCGAATTGGTTCTCCTGAACGCACGATAGACCATTCATATCGTTATGTTAGCGCCCGTTGAATATTTGACGTATGGAAATCGAAAGAGACGCCGAGTATTTCGACTACCTCGCCGGGCTTTCTAATACGCATCTGCATCGCGTTTTGTTGATTTGAAATTTACTTTCGTACAAACCAAGCTTCTGGGAAAATCCAAGAAGGGGCAGCAGCCCCTTCTTGGTCGTTTTAAGGGGATTCCAAAGGGGGAAATCGAAATCCCCCTTTGGCGTTTTCTTTTTACCGCCAG
>CAKTVN010000126.1 GCA_934623545.1 uncultured Oscillospiraceae bacterium | reverse complement strand
CGGCAAAGAAAAAGCCGCTGGCGGTAAAAAGAAAACGCCAAAGGGGGATTTGCGTCGGAACAAACTTCACATCCCTCACCCTGCCGCAAGCGGCAGGTCTCGTCCGTTTCGTTGTTCCTCCTTTTCCCACGCGAATCGCTTCGCTGGATTCGCGCGGGAGCCCCTTCTTTGGAATCCCCTTAAAACGACCAAGAAGGGGGTCGCGACCCCCTTCTTGGATTTTTCCCAGGAGTTTGGTTTGTGCAAAGCGTGTTTCACATCGACAAAACGCGATGCAGATGCGTATCGGACAGACCGGTGAGGTAGTCGAAATACTCTGCAATGTGGTCGGACGGACAGAGTCGTCCGTCCCTACGCGCCCTACTGAAAGCCACTTGCAGCGGGTCGATGTGGGCATCGACCCCTACGAGCCTCAAAATATCGGAAGGCGTCCCGAATTTCATACGTCAAATATTCAACGGGCGCACACGCAACGAAGCGTATCTGTTTATCGTGCGATCAGGAAGCCCGATTCTACGACCGCCCGAAGGGCGTTCGGACTACAGAAAGTGTAGCGAAAAAACGTAGAGTGTAACGACACGCCTTTTTGCGCGTAAGCGCTATTTCGCGTCCAGCGCCTCTTTTTTGCATACTTTTTTCTGGCAAGACAGAAATGGGACCAAACAGCAAACCAGCGTAGCGTTTGCTGTTTGGAGAGGACGAGCAGCGCAATGGACGAGACCTGCCGCTTGCGGCGGGGCGAGGGATATGGAGCTTGCGAGGACGAATGCCCGCGGAGGCACAGTTGCGGTGTCACCGCAAAAGTGGAACTGCGGTGCAATCGCAGAAGTGTTCCGCATCCTCCGGATGCGGTCCCTCCGCGCCCTCGTGGGCGCAAAAAAGGCGTCACCCCTTTCGGGGTGACAAAGCCCCGCGCCCTTCGGGCGCGGATAAGGTGTCACCCTTCGGGTGACAAGAACTGCGTCCTTCGGGCGCGGTCAAGTCTGCCCCTGCGGCGTTAGCCGCTTCCCCATTTCGATCCGGACCTCATGCCGCTCGGGGTCGGCGTTGGAGTAGGCATACAGGTCAAAGCCGGCGATCTCAAAGCCGTTTCGCTGATAAAACGCGATGGCGTTTTCGTTGCACGACTGCGTCTCCAAAATCATCATCCGCGCGCCGGAGACTTCCGCCGCCGTTTGAATGACGTCCATCAGCCGCGTTCCGACGCCTTTTCCGCGCGCGAGATCGTCAAACACGCAGATGTTGCTGATGCGAAAGCGGTTGTTCCAGCTCTCCGGCGAACCCTCGACAAATCCGAGCAGACGCCCGCATTCAAACGCGCCGAAGGCGACCGGCGCTTCCAGCCATTCGCCGAAAAATACATCGCCAAAGGACCGCTGCACCGCCGCCTCAAAGGGCACATATTTGATCTCAAATCCGCTTTCGGAAGGCAAAATATCATAATAGCCCCGTGTCTGATAGCGCACGGTGAACCTTTTGCCCGCGTATGACGCCGGGTCCAGCTGCCGAATTTCCATACGATCTTCCTCCCTTACGAGCTGTGCGCCTCCATCTTATCACGTGGCAGAAAAAAGCACAAGAACAGCCGCAGCCGTTTATCTGGCTACGGCTGTCATGTTCATCGGGCGTTCAAAAGCCCGATCAGCTCGGAGCTGACGTTGTTCTGGTGGTAGAAGAAGAGCACAAGGTCGATGCTGCGCGCGGAGAGAAGCTGCGTCAGCTGCTCCGTCTCCTGATAATTGCGCGGGTCGACGACGTTGACCTCGCGGAAAATTTGCGTGAAATAATCGAGCGTTGCGTTCTGATAGGAATCCTTCAGGATGAGGACGGCCTTGTCCTCCGGCGCATTCGGGTTTTCCACGCGGAAATAGCCCAGATTGTAGGTGAACACGTCGTTGTAGTCCACAAGCTCCTTGTCCAGACCGCTTGCGACGATCGCCTCGCGCGCGGTGGGTTCGGCGCTGTCGAGGTGCTCGTAATAGCGCAGCGCAGACGGGTCTGCGGGCGCGTACAGCTCCAGCGTCTCATAGACGGAGAAGTAGTTGGAGTACCATTTGTTGAGATCGCCCTGATAACCCCTTCCGGTCAGGTCGTTCCAGCGGAACGCACCGTCACCGGGGATGGAGGAGGGCTGGATGAGCCCCTGCCTCGCAAGCTGCTGCGCAAGCTCCGCCGAGACGGCGTAGGCTCCGCGCGCATTCCAGTGAAAATCGGTCTTGAAGAAGAGCCCGGTGCGCTCGGAGAAGGTCTTCGCGCGCAGCGCCGACACGCCGTCCAGCACGTGCAGCCCCTCGACGCCCTCCAGCGCCGAAAACAGCGCCGCGCGGTTCTCAGTGTCGATCGCGTCCGAAAAATATAGGGGGTCGCAGTCGTACACGACCGCGTTTTTGACCGGCAGCACGCAGTACGCCATCGGAAGCCCGGTCTCATCCTGCAATGCCTGAAGCGCGGCGGTCAGCTGCTCGAGCTTTGAGGCGTTCAGCCGGGTCGATTTGGTAAACAGCCAGCCGCCGTCCAGACAGTAGGCGAGCCGCACCTGCTTTTTCCCCTGTGCCAGCTCCAGCGCAGAAAAGGTCCGGACCAGCTGCTCGCGCCCGGGAACGTGGTCGGAGACGTATTTCTCAAACTGCTGCGTGAGCTTGGAGATCTGCTTGACGCGCGCGTCGAAGCCGGAGCTCTGACCGGCGGAGGATGCGGCGGAAGCCGCCTGCGTCAGCGTCGGGCGCTCCGCCAGCGTGCGGTTTTCCGCGCTGCTCTGTGTCTGCTTCGGAAGAAGAAATTCCATCGCGGCCAGCGCCAGAAAGAAGGCGAAGAAGCAGACAACGGGCAGCAGATCATGCCATTTGAGCTTTGTTTTCATGCCGTGCGCCTCCTAAAACTTAAAGTACACGAAGCCCTGGAATGTGTTGTTGACGAGCCAGAGCAGGCTGAGCGCGAGCAGCGCCAGCATCAAAACGGTCCTTACGATTGCAAGCGCGCCGGGGCGGAGCTTCGCGGAGAGCCGCTTCGCGAGCGTCGCGGCAAGCGGCGTTGCGCCGATGCAGCCGACCAGCAGAAGCAGCCAATTATCGTGCAGATACACGCGCGCCTGCGGACTGATCCGCGCCGCGCCGCCGAAGAGCGCGCGGAAATACTGCCCGGCGGCGGGAAGCGTTGCCGCGCGGAAGAGGACCCAGCCCATCAGCACCAGAAAGACGCAGAGAATGCGGTAGAGCGCCGCGCCGGGCCTCCCGGCATGAACGCGGGGCTTCAGAAGCTTTTCCAGCACGATCAGGACGCCGAAATAGACGCCCCAAAGCACGTAGTTCCAGCTTGCGCCGTGCCAGAGCCCGGTCGCCAGCCAGACGATCATCAAATTCCGGATGGTGCGCAGCGTGCCCGCGCGGCTGCCGCCCAGCGGGATGTAGAGATAGTCCCGGAACCAGCCGCCGAGGCTGATATGCCAGCGCCGCCAGAAATCGGAGATACTGGTGCAAAGGTAGGGATAGCGGAAGTTTTCCGGCAGGCGGAAGCCCAGCATCGCGCCAAGCCCGATCGCCATGTCGGAATAGCCGCTGAAGTCAAAATAGAGCTGAAGCGCGTAGCCGATCAGCCCCAGCCACGCGGAGAGCACGGTGAGCGACGCGGTGTCGGACCAGATCGGGCTGATGACCGCGCCGATCGCGTCCGCGAGCAGCGCCTTTTTTGCAAGCCCGACGGCGAAGCGGAAGCAGCCCGCCGCAGTCAGCTCCGGCGAGAGGGGATGATCGTCCAGCGCGCGCTCCATCTCGTGATAGGGAACAATCGGTCCCATGATGAGCTTCGGGAACATGGCGAGATACAGCGCGAGCCGAAGCGGGCTTTTCGCGGGCGCTGAAGTCTGGCGGTAGACGTCGATGAGATAGCTCATTGCGTGGAAGGTGTAAAACGAGATGCCGAGCGGGAGCGAAAGCTTCGGAAGCGTCAGGAACGAGCCGAAGAAAAACGCCGCGTATTTGAAGACGACGAGCAGCCCGATGTGAAAGCACAGCGCGGCGATCAAAAGCGCCTTGCGCGCGCCGCGGCTCCGCTCGGGTCTCATCGCACGTCCGAACAGATAGGTCACGGCGATGGATGCGAGCAGCAGAAGAACATACCGCGGCTCGCCCCAGGCGTAAAAGCCGAGGCTGGCGAGCAGCAAAACAGGGTCGCGCCAGCGCTTCGGAAGCAGCGCGTAGACCGGGAACAGCGGCAGGAAGAACAGCAGAAAGCTGAAGCTGCTGAAGGACATTTTGGAGCATCCTCCTTTAAAGTGATGTGGGACGTTACGCGTCCGGTGCGGGTCTCTTCCGGCGCGGCTTTGGAAGCGGCGTGAGCGCCTCCAATTTCGGGATCAGCTGCTCGAGCAGCGCGTGGTCCTCCGGGTCGAGCAAATAGTGCTCCTTTGCGCCGGGATAGGGCGCGCCGCACGCAGCGCCCTGCATGAGCGCCTCCAGCTCCGGATATTTTTTTACGAAGACCGCGTTATCGCAGACGGTCAAAATACCCTTGCCGTTGAGATAGAGCACATATTCGCCGAACATTTTGCGCGCGGTGACGACCCCGAACGGCGCGATCTGCCCGGCAACAAAATCGATGTATTCCTGACTGGTTGCCATCGCTCAAACCTCACTTTGCTTTTTCAGATGGAAGCGCGGACCCTCTTCGCCGGTCACGCCGGTGGGCTGAAAGCCCAGCTTTTCCAGCACGCGCTGCGAGGCGGCGTTGTCCGGTGCGGTCTCGGCTTCGATGCCCGTGACGCCGGGCTGCGCAAGCGCCCAGCGGCACAGCGCCGCGACGCCCTCGGTCGCGTAGCCGCGGTTCCGGTAGTCAGCGTCCAGCCCATAGCCGACCTCGGGTGCGCCGCTTTCCGGGAAGCCCTTGAAGCAGGCGTCGCCGATCATGGCGTCGCCGCCTCGCAGAGAAAAGCGCCACGGGAGATACCAGAGCGCGCTTTCAGGATGCGCCAGCGCGCCGTCCAGCATTTCGGTATACGCCTGCGCGAGCTCCGGGTCCGAGACGCGGGCGCGCTCGATCAGCACACGGACCGCATCCGGCGGCATGGGCGCGAGCGTCAAACGCTTTGTTTGCAGACAGGGGGAAGTAGAAGACTGGAACATTTTTGCGTCCTCCGATTCGACAATACACATCCATCATAAACAGATACGGCGGTTGCGTCAAGGAAAATGTTCCGCCACAGGCGGAGAAAAAATGAACCGCGCCCGAAGGACGCGGTTTTGTCACCCCGGAGGGGTGACGCCTCTTTTGCCCGGAGGGAAAAACGCGCCAAAGGCGCGGTCTTTCGCGCACGGAGTGCGCGGGGAACGTTTCAACCC